>JBDTXL010000001.1:0-3936 GCA_040006195.1 Gemmatimonadota bacterium
TCGTACAGCTTGCCGACGGCGGAGATATATCCACGCTCGCGATCCGAGGCGTTTGCGCCGAGACGCGTCGCCGCGTTCGCGGCGTCGCGCCCGGATTGCAACCCCGCAACGGGCCGCTTCGTCGGCGCCATAGGGTTGGTCCAGCGATTCAGCGCGATCCCCCAGTACGCCATCGCGCACGTCGAGTCGGACGCGAGCACGCCATTGAACGCCTTGATCGACGCGCTGAATTCGAACGAATGCAGCAACGCGACGGCGTGATCGAACTGAGGAGCGACGTCGCTTCTGCACGTCGCCGCAAAGTGAACCGTTCCGAAATGCCCATCGCCGTGGCTGCCAGCTACGCCGCGCTCCTGCGACAACGCGGTGGACGAAGCCAGCGAGAGGAGTCCGGCGACCACCGTGATCATGCTTCGCGACATCAATGCTCCGGGGTACTGCATCTGTTGATTGGTTGCGGGCACAGGCCCTGATTTGCAACCGGTGGCCGGTGCCAGGCCGCGGCACCCGGACAGTATATTTCCCTTTACAGGACTATTGTATATCGTCGAGAAGATCGGACAAGACAGTCCAGTGTTTTGCCCTGCATCGAGGCACCCCATGGCCCGCTGGGAATTTGCGTTCCCTCTCGAACGGCAGCACGGCGTTCCGCTGTACCAGCAGATCGCCCGCGCGATCGAGTCCGACATTCGCCGCGGACGACTCCGCGCCGGAGATCCCCTTCCCGGCACCCGCACGCTCGCGCAGGCCATCGGTGTGCAGCGCCTCACCGTCGTCTCGGCGTTCGATGATCTGGTGGCCGAGGGATGGCTGGTAAGTCACCCCGCGCGCGGAACGTTCGTGTCCGCCGATCTCCCCGATCCCAAGCCTCGGCGCTTCGCACCACAGCGCGGCCCCGCTGGTATGTCGGCGCGCGCGCACTACGACATACTGCCGGCGCCCAGTCCGGAGCTTCCGCACGACGTGCCGCGCGGCAGTCTTCTCTTTGCGCCTTCGCGAGCCGATGTTCGCCTCGCGCCGGGCGATCTCATCGGACGCGCATACCGGCGCGCGATCGGGAAGCGTGGCGGCGCACTGCTCTCGTATGCGAAGCCCGAGGGGCATCCGAAGCTCCGCGAGGCGCTCTCCACGATGCTCGCCAGCACGCGCGGCCTTCCGGCGACTGCCGCCAACCTCTGCGTGACGCGAGGGAGCCAGATGGCGCTCGCGCTCGTCGCCCGCGCGCTCATCAGGCCCGGCGACCTCGTCGCCGTCGAGCAGCTCGGCTACGGTCCCGCATGGGAGGCGTTTCGTCAGGCGGGAGCGAAGATCGTCGGCATCCCCGTCGACCACGATGGCATGCGCATCGACGCGCTCGAGCAGCTCATCGCCGAGCACGATGTGCGCGCCATCTACGTCACTCCGCACCACCAGTTCCCCACGACCGTCACGCTCTCCGCCGGCCGCAGGCTCAGACTCCTCGAGCTCGCGCGCACGCACCGCATTGCGATCGTGGAGGACGACTATGACTACGACTTCCACTACGATGGACGTCCCGTGCTACCGCTTGCGAGCAGCGATCCGGCCGGCGTCGTCATCTACCTCGGAACGCTCTCCAAGGTGCTCGCGCCCGCGCTTCGCATCGGCTACGTCGTCGCACCGAAGCCACTTATCGAGAAGCTCGCCGCGCACCGCTCGTATATCGACACGCAGGGCGACCAGGTACTCGAGTATGCGATCGCCGAGCTGTTCGAGGATGGCGCAATCCAGCGATACATTCGGCGCGTTCGGCGCGAGTACCGCGAGCGTCGCGACACCCTCGTCTCGGCGCTGCGCGACGAGCTCGCCCCTCACGTCACCTTCAATGTGCCTGCCGGTGGCATCGCGCTCTGGATCAAGGCGCGCAAGGGACTCGATGTCGACGCCTGGGCGCGCTCAGCGCGCCAGCGCGGCGCGATAATCGTCACCGCGGCCAGCTACACGCTGGACGGGCGCGCGCAGCCATTCGTGCGGCTCGGCTTCGCATCGCTCACGCAGAAGGAGCTGCAGGAGGGCGTCCACCGCCTCGCCGCGGCGATTCCTCGCTGAGCTCTACTCGTGCAGGCGAGTGAAGCTCTGCACGAGATTCGGCTCCCACGTTTTCCCGTCGTCGGCCGAGTACGATGACTCGGTGCGGAAGGACGTCGCCGTGATGTCGGAGTAGACGAGGCGCACCAGAATCGGCTTCCCCTCGTACGTATCGTGCTGGACGAACTCGCCGCGCCCGTTCTCGAAGTGACCGACCAGCGGCGCATCGAGCACGCCAGTTTTGCTGCTCCCCCAGTAGATGCGCCAATCGTGCGATGCCGGATCGTACATCCGTAGCATCAGTCCATCGAAGTGCGTCGAAGGCCGATCGTTCTCGAGCTCGGCGAGACTCGCCTGCCCGTTCCACACCTTCCGCACGAGATGCGTGTAGCCCTCGGGGCTTTTCCATTCGGTGGAGCCGCTCAGCGGATGGACGAGCCTCTTGATCTGAATCGCCCACTTGCCGAGCTCGAAGTCGAAGTCCCTCTGGCCATCGCGAACCCCGGCAGCTGGCGAGAGGTTGGCGAGCAGCGAGAGAACCAGCAGCGCTAATGCAAGGGTCGGCATCGGTAAGTCCGGGAAGAAGTCTTCCCCAACGTCGCGCCACACCGGAGCGCGAGAAAGCTCCAGAAGATGCACAGTCGCTAGTCCAGCTCCGCCCTCGAGACCTCGATCGAACCGATGCCAATCCGGTAGTGCGCACTCCCTTGGCACGAGCCTCAGTCTTCCCGGCAGGCGTCGATGAACGCCGCGCACTCCGCCGGCAGCTCTCGGTGCTCGAAGAATTTGCGCATCTGCGACGCGATCATCTTGTGCATGTATCCATCACCGTGATTCGAATAATTGTCTGCCGAATCCGCAGGTATCTCGCTGCGCTCCACCAGATCGCGCTCCACAGCCGCAAGCTCATCCGCTTCGTTTATCTCCAGAAGAAGGTGCTTCGCCATCTCCGTGAACGACCGCTCCACCCTTCTGCGATCCTCCAGCGAGGCCGATTCCGGCAGCGGAAAGGGGAAATCGGCTCCGTCGATCGTCGCAACGCGCGCAGCAAGCGACTCGAACTGCAGAATTGCCTTCGCCCCGTGTCGAAGCGCTTCATCATAGAAAGGACTCGACGTCATCTTCGGATTGTTCGTGTCATCCGCACGCGAGGTCGCGTACTCGATCTCGTAGTCGCGAAGCCATCGCCGCGCGCTCGCGAGTGAAACGAATGCCGACTCGCCGCGCCCGAACGCCCCGACGAGCAGCGTGTCGTCCTCACCATATCGATCGGCGATTTCGTCGAAGAGATCCTCCCTGTCATCCGCGCCCGCCGTCCGTTCGAAGCGTTCGTTGTCGGCAACCTCGGCGAGCAGCTCGCACGACACCTCGAGCACGCCGTTTACACTTTCCGCGTAACAGATGAGCGGCTTCGGCATCGATGCGAGCAGCCGTGCGGCCCTATCGCGCGACAACACCGCAGCGTCCGGCGAAATGCGTACGCGATCCTCATCGAGCGGCTCGTAGCTCGGCACCATGCCGAAGAGCGCGACGAGTGCCACTCGCGCCGCTTCCGCATCGAAGATTTCATCCATCGTGGCGCTCACTACCGCGTTCCCCTCTTCGTTGCGACCAGCCGCGCGTTCGCGGCGTTCGCCTCCGCCAACAGCAGCGGATGCGACGTTCCGTATTTCTTCAGCACCGTGAGCCCTGTCCTGAGCGGCCCCTCAGCGCTGTCGGGCTCGCCGAGGGCAAGGAGGCATTCGCCGAGCACGGTCTCGGACTCGCCGGTGCGCCAGTGGTCCGCACCCTGCTGGTCGCTGCTCATCGTCAGCGCCGATTTCATAACAGGCACCGCTTCCCGCGCGCGATGCGTGGCGAGGAGCACGCGTCCAAGCCCGATTCTCCCGG
>JBDTXL010000002.1:0-2637 GCA_040006195.1 Gemmatimonadota bacterium
TGCATCGAGGCCGTGAACCGCGGGCTCGACACCACGCTCGAGGAAGGGCTCGTCATCGAGGCGAATCATTTCGGCCTCATCGCCACAACGTCGGACATGCAGGAAGGGATGAGCGCCTTTCTCGAGAAGCGTCCCGCCGCGTTCAAGGGCGCGTGACGTCTGCGGTGAGCGCGGTGGCGAAGCAGCCGGTCGCGCACAGCGCGCTCAGGCATCTCTCGATCCGCGCCTTTCGAAACATCAAGCGAACGGAGCTCGATCTTCCGGCGGCGGGGCTCGCGCTGGTCGGCGAGAACGGTCAGGGGAAGACCAACTTTCTCGAGGCGATCTACTATCTGCGGCTGCTGCGATCGCTGCGCGGCGCGCAGGACGCGGAGCTCGTCACCTTCGGCGAGACGGGCTTTCATCTCGCGGCAACGATCGAGGGCGCGCGCGCACACGAGGTCGCCGTCGGTTTCGACAGACTCGGCCGCCGCAAGAAGATCATGCTCGACGGCGCGGAGCCCGAGCGCATGGCCGACGCGCTCGGCGCCTTCCCTGCCGTGATCTTCTCTCCGCGCGATGCGGTGCTCGTCGCGGGCGCGCCGGTGGAGCGCAGACGCTTTCTCGACGTGATGCTCGCGCTCAGCTCACGCCCGTATCTGCTCGCGCTGCAGCGCTACCGAGGCGCGCTTTCGCGCCGCAACGCGGCGATGCGCGAGATGCGGCTCAACCACGCGGCGCGCGAGGCATGCGCAGCGGTGTGGGAGCCCGCGCTCGCGCACCACGGCGCGATCATCTTCTCGGCGCGACAGGAGTGGGCGACGACGTACGCCGGGCAGTACGCGGTGCGCTGCGATGCGATCGGCGAGCGCGGGGCGACGGCGATGCGCTACGCGAGCTCGCTCGATGCAACGCGTGATGACGCGGAGCCGGCACTGCTCGCCGCGCTCGAGAAGAAGCGGCCGATCGACGTGAAGCGCGGGATCACGCACGCGGGACCGCATCGCGACGATCTCGATCTCTCGCTCGACGGGCGCGAGCTGCGCACCTACGGATCCGCCGGGCAGCAGCGCACGGCGGCGATCGCGCTCCGGCTGCTCGAAGCGGCGACTTTGCGCGAGGCGACGCGCGCGGAGCCGCTCGTGCTGCTCGACGATCCGTTCGCGGAGCTCGATGCGCGGCGGGCGGCGCGTATTCTCGAGCTGCTTTCGAACGAGGAGCGTGGACAGACCATCGTCGCGGTGCCGCGCGACGCCGACATTCCGGAGGCGTTCACGCGTCTCGAGCGCTGGCAGGTGAACGCCGGCATGCTCGCGCGAGAGGGCGGATGAGACGGCGAATGAGACGGCGCAAGTGAAGCGTCCATCGCGGAAGCCCGAGAAGATGTCGGACGTGCTCGCGAGCTTCCTGTCGACGACGAAGCACGGCGGGCGCGTCGAGCAGGCGCGTGTCGTGCCCGAGTGGCCGGCGCTGGTCGGCGAGCAGATTTCGGCGGTGACGGAGCCGATCATGATCACGCGCGACGGGACGCTTTTCGTCGCCGTGAAGACGAGCTCATGGATGAGCGAGCTTTCGTTGATGGAGCCGCAGCTGCTGCTCGCGATCAATGAGGGAAGGACGGCCGGAAAAGTCGCCAGGATTCACTGGCGACTCATGGGCTAACTGCTTGCACTGGAATGAATTTGGAGTAAATTAACTAGGCTGGAGAGCAGGCGTGATTCGGCCTTTATTCGGTGCACGGTTTCATCACGTAGACAAGGTGCTCATGGCCAAGACCACGGCTCAGCCGACTCAGTACGACGCCGGTCAAATTCAGGTGCTCAAGGGGCTGGAAGCGGTTCGCAAACGCCCCGGGATGTACATCGGCTCGACATCCGAGCGCGGACTTCACCACCTCGTTTACGAAGTCGTAGACAACTCGATCGATGAAGCGCTCGCGGGCTTTGCGACGCACATCGAAGTGACGATTCACGCCGACAATTCCATCACCGTCGTCGACGACGGCCGCGGGATTCCGGTGGACGTCCATCCTGTCGAGAAGATTCCGGGAGTCGAGCTCGCGCTCACCGTGCTGCACGCCGGTGGAAAGTTCGACAAGAGCAGCTACAAGGTGTCGGGCGGGCTGCACGGCGTCGGCGTGTCCGTGGTCAACGCGCTGTCCGAGCAGCTCAAGGTGTGGGTGCGCCGTGATGGGCAGGAGTACTACATGGACTTCGTGCGCGGCGACACGACCACGAAGCTCAAGGTGCTCCGCAAGCTGCCGAAGGCGGAGACGGGGACGACTATCTGGTTCAAGCCGGACGCGACGATCTTCACGGAGCTCGTCTATCAGTACGACACGCTCGCCTCGCGACTCCGGGAGCTCTCGTTTCTGAACAAGGGGATCGGCATCACGATTACCGACGAGCGCGAGGACTCGAAGAAGTCGGAGCTCTTCCTCGCCAAGGGCGGGCTGAAGGAGTTCATCGCCTATCTCAACGCGAGCCGCAAGGCGCTGCACAACGACGTCGTGTACATCGAGGCCGAGCGCGATGACATCGCGATCGAGATCGCGCTGCAGTACAACGACGGCTACAGCGAGAACGTCTTTTCGTTCGTGAACAACATCAACACGCACGAGGGCGGCACGCACCTCACGGGCTTCAAGAGTGCGCTCAC
>JBDTXL010000003.1:0-7951 GCA_040006195.1 Gemmatimonadota bacterium
GGGAAGAAACTCGGGAACTCCGAGGCGGGAAGAGGAAGGCGCGTGACACCTTCTGTCGCCTTCTGACATTGAAGCGCGAACGCTCGCCCGGTGCCTAATCGACTCTGGAGCAGAAGAGTCCTGGTTCGATCTCAGGAGGGGCAACTCTAACACCCGTATCGGCTTAGGCTGATGCGGGTGTTTTGCATCAACGAAGCGCAGTGAGTGCAACGGCGAGTGCTCATGCCGAATTCGTGGAAACACGAATCGAGCGCGTCGTATCTACGCCAACGAGCGCGCGCAGTGGTCCAAGTACTCGCCCGCGTCCATCCCCGTGGTCGCGATGCTCCACGCAATCGCATCAAGGGGATCCGCCGTGGGAGCAGGGAAGGGTGATTGCATCTCAGCGACAATGAGCTGGTTCAGATCCACGCGCCCATGTGCCGTTCGACCGCGTCTAGGGCGCCCGCTATTCCGCTCGACAGTTAGGTGCCCCATCGGGGGTAGCCATCCTCGTCATACGTTCGCCAGCGCCTTTGGGAGGCGGGTATAGTGCAATACGGAGGGGAAATGTACCTTTCTCTTCTCAACATCCCGTCAAGAGAAAAAGCTCCACGCGCGTGATGTTGCTAAACCTCGCGTTCGCGCGAGGTGATCGGCGCTCTTTCGCCGCTTCGATTCTGTTAGCACGGACTGCGCGGGAGCGGATCCTCCGTTGCTGCTAGGATGACAAGGCTCACGGGCGCCGGCAAGAGCGCGGTTGCTGAGGGGTGCTTGGATGTCGATGAAAAAAGACGCACAGTCTCTCGCTCTTCTCTCGGGAGTGCGTCGCGTATTCGTCGAATGTCTGGATTACGAATCCACGCTGGCCGCGGTCGCACGCCTCGTGTTGCCGTACGTGGGCAGTTGGTGTGTGGTGGATGTCGCGGACGAGCGAAGCTCTGTCCGTCGCCTTGCTGTTATTCATCCGGACGCGTCGAAGCTCGACGCCGCGCGGGCGCTCGAGCACGGATGGCCTCCCTCGATCGACGACCCGATCGGAGCGCCCGTTGTTATGCGCACGCGGCAACCCTCGCTCATTGCTCATGTGACCGACGACATGCTTCAGGAGCTTGCTGGCACGGCTGACAATTTACGCGCCCTTCGCGAGCTAGGCATCGGTTCCGTCATCACAGTCCCGCTGATAGCGCGTGACTCGGTGTTAGGTGCGATCACCTTTGTGAGCGATGCGAGCGGCCACCGGTATGATGCGGACGATGTAGTCCTCGCTGAGGATCTAGCCGGTATCGCCGCACTCGCGTTAGACAATGCACGGCTCTATCGTGCCACTCTCAATCGAGTGGAAGAGGAGGCCGTCAACAAGGCGCGATCCGAATTCCTGGCCACCATGAGTCACGAGATTCGAACCCCGCTCAATGCGATTCTCGGGTACGCGGAGCTGATGGATCTCGGGCTCGCGGGACCGCTTACGTCGAAGCAGCGCGATTACATAGCCAGATTGCGCCTCAGTGGCACTCACCTGTCCGGCCTCATGACAGATTTTCTTGATCTCGCAAAAGCCGATGCAGGAAAACTTGCGCTCGGCCGCCAGTTGGCGACGACAGGAACGGCAATCGCAACGGCCATCTCAGTGACGATGCCGATGGCCGAAGTGGCGGGCATTCGCATTATCAATCTCGATGTTAAGGGCGAGAGCGGCGTAGCGGGCGTACCGTATGTGGGAGACGACCAACGCGTGCGACAGATCCTGATCAACCTGATGGCGAACGCTGCGAAGTTCACGCCTCGCGGCGGAACCATGACGGTATCGTCCGGCGTAAGGGATCACTGCGCCGCCGATATACAACTACCGGAAGGGGGGCCATGCGCGTTCATTCGCGTTGTCGACACGGGCGTCGGCATCCCGCTCAATCTGCAGCGCGCCGTGTTCGAACCTTTCGTGCAGGGCGATACTAGTCACACGCGCAGTGCGGGGGGGACGGGCCTCGGGTTAACGATTAGCCGTCGACTGGCTCGTCTCATGGGAGGCGACCTCACGCTCTCGAGCGATCCCAGCGGCGCCACGGCCGGTGCGACATTCACACTCTGGTTGCCGACTACGGCAGAGGCACTCAACAGCGAGACCGCAGCGGTCGCCGCGGTGGCGAATGAACGCATTGCCCGCGCGCTCTTGGCGGGTGGAGGTTATCGAGTCTACGGTCTCGCCGAGATAGGGCGGCACGTTCGTGGTCGTGTCGAGGAGGTTTTGCGATCGTTCGCTGCTCGCGTCCGCTCCGACCCCGCATTTCCCTCCACGACGGAGTGGAGCGCGGCAGAAGTTGAAGACCATCAGCTCGCTTTTCTCGTGGACGTCGTGCAGTCACTTGTCGTAGTCGATGAAACCGGCGGAGTTGCGTCGGAGCTGTATCACGCCGGTAGTGAAATTCAGCGGCTCGTGTCGAGTCTTCATGGCCGCATTCGCCACAAGCAAGGGTGGACTGAGGAACAACTAGACCACGAGTCCGCCATCATGCTGGAGGAACTCGAGGCGCTCGTGCATCGACACGTTCCGGAAGGCGTTGGCGATGTCACGGCGGCACTCGCCGTGATAGAACACCTGGTTGATCAAGGCCGCGTCGTGAGCGCGCGAGCGTTCCGTCAGTCGGCGCAGAACACCTGTTCCTAATGTCCAAGCACGGGCGGATACTACCGAAGGTCTCCTGAGCCGCAGCCAAGACTACAGAAATCAAGGAGCGGACAGGGCGCAGCCCGGCGCTGAGGACGGTCGCGCTATCTGTACATTGACCTACGTAGAACGAAATTCGCATCATGCGCGAAGATGCGATTGGCGCCGGACATCACGATACGACAGCGCGAGGAGCTGGAAGTCGCGGGCTTGACGCTTCGAGCGATCGAGGATGCGGTGGCGCATCTTCGAGTGAATCAGCCGAACGGCTTCACGACGCGCGACGTTTCAGATACCGCGCACCTGCAGCGCAGCGAGCGCAGCTGGTGGGTGACACGGAGCTGAGTCGTCTACCGCGCCCACGGTGATGGGAGGGGGAAAGCGCTACTCTGCTCGCATCGCCGTCGCGAGCTCTTGCTAGCGCGCGGCGTTGTCGAGCGAGTATTTCAGAAACCCGCTCTCAAGCGTGTACTTGTCGTAGAGACTCCGAGCTCGGTAGTTCGTTTCCTTCGTGTTCCAGTACAATCGCGACCATCCTCGCCGCTTCATCTCTGCGAGCAGCCAGTCGATGAGCTGCTCCCCAACGCCGCCGCCTCGGTGCTCCGGATCGACGAAGAGATCCTGCAGATAGCACACGGACGCGAGCTGTGTGGTGCTCTCGTGGGTGAGGTAGTTAGCCATCCCGATGACGTATCCGCGCTCGTCCAGCGCGACGATTGCGTTCACCGGCGACTCAGGATCGTAGATACGCGCCAGCGCGTGACTCGTGATCGCTTCGTCGGGCTCGCGCTCATAGAAGCGAACGTAGGCGTCGAAAAGCACGCGCCAGCGCGCGTCGTCGGCGGGAGTGAGCATACGGATCGTGATCGGTGCTTTTGACATCGCATGCGGGAGGAAGAGAGGAAGGCGCGACACAAGCAACGCACTCCCGCCCAATCTCAAGAGAAGCGGAGTACCAAGGGAGAGCCAGTTTCTCGAAACGACGTACGCCGCTTCGCGACTACTGCGCGCCGCTCCCCACCACCACGATCTCCACTCGCCGATTCGCCCGTCGCCCAACGATCGTCGCGTTCGTCGCCAGCGGCGACACGTGCCCCATCGCCTTCGTCTCGATCCGCCCGGCATCGAGGCCGCCCGCGATCAGCGCCTCGCGCACCGCCTGCGCGCGCGCGTCCGCCAGCGCATCGCCCTTCTCGAGCCTCGCCGTCGAGTCCGCGTAACCCTGTACCTCGATGTGATAGCCCGCATAGGTCGCGATCACCGGCGTAAGTTTGCCGAGGTCACGCGTGGCGACCTTCGTCAGCGTCTTGGGCCCCGCGACCGTCGCTCCGTTCACGAACGACGCATCGTTGATCGTCACTACGAGCCCGCGCGGCGAGAGCGTCGGCTGCCTGAGCGTGAGCGCTGTTCGGCTCAAGTCCGAGACACTCGCACTCAGCTTCGTGCGCGCCTCGACATCCGCACGCAGCGAATCCCTCGTGCGCGACGCATTTGCAGCCTCGCTCCGCAGCGAGTCCACCTGCTTTGCCGAGATCGCAGCGAGCGCCTGCACCGAATCGCGCTGGCGTTGCGTGGCCGCCTCCGATCGCCGCAGCGAATCGAGTCGCAGATTGCCGAGCTCCGCCAGTTTCCGCAGCGAGTCCGAGCGCACGCGTTCCGCCGCCGTCTCCTTCGCCGACGCGCGGATCGACGCCGCGCGCATCGAGTCCGCGATCTGCGCTGCGAGCAACGATGACCGCTGGATCGAGTCCGAGCGCAGCTTCTCGAGCGCGCGCGTCTGTCCGAGCACCGCCTGCGTGATGCGGAGCGAGTCCGCCGTGCGCGACGAAAGATCGGTTACCGCTCGCACCGAATCGCGCACGCGCAGGGAGTCGCGGAAGGACGCGCTCCGCCCGACGAGCCGTCGCAGCGAATCGGACTCCGCCGTCGCCGACCGCGCCGCGCGCAACAGCGAGTCCGTCCGCAGCCGCTCAGCCTCCGTCTCCGCA
The DNA here is from genome assembly GCA_040006195.1 of Gemmatimonadota bacterium. Taxonomy (GTDB): domain Bacteria; phylum Gemmatimonadota; class Gemmatimonadetes; order Gemmatimonadales; family Gemmatimonadaceae; genus FEN-1250. The sequence continues at coordinate 4,633 of JBDTXL010000003.1, forward strand.
CGCGATGCCTGCTGGCTCGCGTAGCGGATCGAGTCGACCTGCCGCTGCGCGCGATCGGCCACAGCGCGAAGCGAGTCGGTCTGCCGGCTCGACGACGAGCGCACCTCGTTCGCCGCCGCCTGCGCAATCCGAACCGAGTCCTGCTGCCGCACCACCTGCGCCTGCATCATGCGCGCCGAGTCGAGCTGCCGCGCGCTGACTTCCTGCGCGCTCGCCGACGCGGCCTTCACGGAGTCGAGCTGCAATCTGAGTGAATCGGACTGCGTGACCGTCAATAGATTCTGCGCGCGCAGATCCACGATCTCCGCGTGCGAGAGCTGATTCTGCTTGAACAGCTCATCGCGCTGCCGCTGCGAGAGTGCGACGAGCTGCGTGAGCCGGTACGCATGCAGGCTGTCTGTGACCTGCCGATCGTGAATCCGGCTGTCCGCCGCCTCGGCTGCCTGCGCGTCGTGCAGTGCCTGCGTCGCCAGCGCCTCGGCCAGCGCCTCGTTGTGCCCATTCGCAATCGCGGAGTCGGCCGCGTCGATCGAAGTGCGTGCGCGCGCCATCTCGAGCGCTGCGCGATTGGAGCCGCCGTTGGAATCCACATTCGTGTAGATGCTTTTCGCCTGTTCAAGCGTGGTGCTCTGGGCGCGCGCACCGCCCGCGAAGATGATGGCGAACACGAGTGCGAACATGGATGTGATCCGGCGCTCCAGCATGATCAACCTCGATGAGAGTCGTATTGAAGTTACACCATCTACCGGTCTATTGTGCGGGCAGCCCGGCCTCGCGCGCCGCGGTGACTACCGCATCCCATGCGGGGCGCGGTGTGCCATTCGCGAGCCGAAGGCCGAGCGTGCACAGATACGCCTCGAATTGTGCGTTGTTGGAGATGCCGTAGTAGTCCCCGAATGCATCACACTCTTCCTGCGTGAAGTCGTGCAGGAGAAAGAGATTGATGTACGGCATGCGCGAGCCGTCGATCATCGACCACTGGTCGATCGCGTCCGTGAAAAATGCGGCCTGTTTCGCGTCGCTCGAGCCGAGCAGCGGCGATGCGGGATAGCCGAGCTCCTGGATGACGACCGGCTTGCTCCCTGCAGCTGCGAGCATCGCGGGGAAGGCCGTGCGAGCAATCGTCGGCGCGCCGACCTGAAAGTCCGTGCCGATCGGATAATACGTGATCATGACCGCGTCGCTGCGCGTGTCGAGCGCCGCCATCTGCGCGTGTAACGACCCCACGACGCCATCGTAGCCGCCGGTGACGCCAACCGTTACGCCGGGCATCGTCGCATGCGCGTAGTCGAGCGCATCTTCGTAGAAGGTGCGGTACTCGGACCACTGATGAGTCGACTGCAGATAGCCGTCGACCTCGTTGCCAAGCGAGAGATAGGTAATGCGTGCCGGCAGCGCCGCCGCAACCGCATCGATGAGCGCGTGAAAGCGCTGGCGCGTGGCCGCTGCATCGAACGCGCTGTCGGCGAGATCCGCGGGCACCTCCTTCGCAACGGTATTGATCACCTGAATGCCGACGTAAATGGTCGGCTCGCGATCGCCGCCGTAGTCGAGCTCTCTCACCAGCGGCGAAACGTCGAGCGCGCCCGCAGTCGGCTCGAGCTCCTTCCATGTCGCCGTGATGAGCTGGCCGCGCGCGCCCGCGTGGTACACCAGATCGAACGCCGCCACGAAGTCGCTCTGCGTTGGCGGCGGGATCTGCCGTGGTGAGGTGCTGATCGACAGCACCTTGCTCCGCGCGATCGGTGTGACGCCATCGGAGCCGCAAGCCACTACGGCCGCGACGAGCAGAAAGCCGGCGAGTCGTGCCGCGAAGACGGTCAAGCGGGTTCCTCCCCCCTAACGGGGCATCGAGGCACGGATTGATACACTTCCATCTGTAACCAAATGTATACAGGGGAGATATGGCTTTTTCTCTATTGCGGATGCGACCTTCGGTGAGTACGAATACAGGGCGCCGATTACACGTCTCAGAGGCCACCATGGAATCCAAGTCCGCTGATCAACCGCATCTCGAATCATTCGCCGGGGATGCCACGTTCGGAAGCGCGAACCGTCACCTTCGCGCGAGCCTGCAGACTGCCTTTCAGCAGGCGAGCAGCCAGCGCGCGGATGTCGATTCGGATGATCGCTCGGCCCTTCGCGGCGCGCTCCGCGACGTCTGCGCCGATGCGCGACGCGCGGGACTTCGCGCCGAGCAGCTGCTGGTGCTGATCAAGGAAGTGTGGTCTACGCTGCCGGCGAGCATCGCGCGCGTGCCGTCGGTGCACGGCGACGAGCGTCTCAACTACGTAATCTCGACGTGCGTCGACGAATATTATGCCGATTCGCCGCGCGAGAGCGGAGCCGCCTTATAACGCCAGCGTCCTTCGCGTGACCCGCCCGCGATGAGCACATCCGCAGCACCCAGTGCGCATCTGAGCGGCATCGTTCCGGTCATCATCAACGCCGGAGCGGGGAATCCCCACGTCGACAAGCGAGTCAAGGCGCTCACCGATCTCTTCATCGCGGGGGGTCTTCGCGTCGACGTGCGACTTGCTTCGAGCGGGGAAGAGCTCGACTCGCTCATGCGCGCTGCCGTGGCGGAACACCCGCGGCTGCTCATAGCGGCGGGCGGCGACGGCACCATCAGCACTGCTGCTGCTGCCTTCGTCGATTCCGACACTGTGATCGGCGTTCTTCCCTTCGGCACCCTCAATCACTTCGCCAAGGATCTTGGAATTCCGCTCGAGCTCGAGGAGGCCGTCGGCAACATCATCGACGGGCAGTCGATCTCGGTCGACGTCGGAGAGGTCAACGGGAAAGTCTTCATCAACAACTCGAGCTTGGGCCTCTACCCGGACATGGTCCGGGATCGCGAGCGCCAACAGACGCGGCTCGGCCGCGGGAAGTGGCGTTCACTGGTCTGGGCGTCGATCGCCGCCTTCCGCCGCTATCCCTTTCTCACCGTGCGGCTCGAGGTCGAGGGGACGAAGCGCGTGCTCGTCACTCCGCTCGTTTTCATCGGCAACAACGAGTACACGATGGAAGGGTTCAACATTGGTGAACGTGCGTGCATCGACGCGGGGCGGCTCAGCCTCTACATCGTGAAGAAGGAAGGACGCGCCGCGCTGCTGCGGCTGTCACTCCAGGCGCTGATCGGCCGCCTCAAACAGGCGCGCGATTTCGAGGCGATCACAGCCACCGACTTCGTCATCGACACACGACACCGGCAGCTATTAGTGGCGACCGACGGCGAGGTGCAGCGGATGAAGACGCCGCTTCACTATCGAACGCGGCCGAAGAGCCTTCGCGTGATCGTCCCGCACGCTCGTCCGTG
>JBDTXL010000004.1:0-2143 GCA_040006195.1 Gemmatimonadota bacterium
GCTGTCGTCGTGGGCGAACCTAACTACGCATGGCCATGCCAGCAACTCACCAGCGCCTCTATATAAACGTCGATCATGTCGCGACGCTTCGCCAGGCGCGGCGCACCGACGAGCCGGATCCCGTCGCAGCCGCCGCGCTCTGCGAAGATGCCGGCGCCGAGGGGATCACCGCACATCTGCGCGAAGATCGTCGCCATATGCAGGACGACGACATCGAGCGGCTCGCGAAAACAGTTCGCACTGTGTTCAATCTCGAGATGGCGCTCACCGAGGAGATGCTGCAGATCGCCGAGCGCCTGCGTCCATACCAGATCACTCTCGTACCCGAGCGGCGCGAGGAAGTGACAACCGAAGGCGGGCTCGATGTCTCCCGAGAGCCGGGGAAGCTCCGCGACGGGCTCGCGCGGTTGAAACGTGCGGGGGTGCGTACCAGTCTATTCATCGATCCGGATGGGGGCGCGGTTCAGCGCTCGTACGACCTGGGTGCGGATGCGGTCGAGCTCCACACCGGAGCGTACGCGCATCACTCGGAGGACGAGCATACGGTGCGGGCGCTGGTCCACGCGGCCGAGTTGGGCCGGTCGCTTGGACTCGCGGTGCATGCGGGGCACGGACTCACCGTTCGGAACGTCGGCCCAGTCGCGGCGATCGCCGCAATCGAGGAGCTGAACATCGGACATTCGATCGTAAGTCGGGCCATCTTCGTGGGACTGGCGCAGTCGATCACGGAGATGCGCGAGGCAATGCTCGCAGGCAGAGGCGGAGCGCGTTGACCAGTTCGGCGGGAAGGCCTAGTTTGCCCGTGCGCACACGAGCGGAGCAGAAATGACGTCGCCAGATGGGCTGCTGCACTTCTTTGTTCTCGAAGCGACCGATTACATCGATCGCCTCGATTCGCTCGTCTCGTCGTCAGCCGAAGAGGGGCCGGATGCGAGCGCCTTCGGACGCTACGCGCGCAACCTGCGCGGCAGCGCAACGATGTCGCGCCAGATGGGGATCGCCGAGATCGCGAGCGCGCTCGAGCGGCTCGCGCGCGCGTTGCGCAATCGCGCGGTCAAGTGGGAGGTCGGCGTCAATGCGGCGGTCGTCGCGGCGGTGGACGACCTGCGCATCCTCGTACGCGCGATCAGAACCCCGGGCGGAGACGAGAGCGCGCGCATTCGCGCCCGCGTCGAGGAGCTCGGCACGCTCGTCCCCGCATCCGTGAGCGCCTTCGCAACGCCGGCGCAGAGCCAGCCTACCGGTGCTGTGACCTTTCTCGCCGGCGAGGCCGCCGAGCTCGCGCGCGCGATCGATCATCTCGTGAGCGCGCCCGAGGATGACACCGCGCGTGCCCATCCCGCCGAGCGCGTGCGCGCACTCCGCGGCGTGGCCGAGCTCAAGGACATCCCCGCGCTGGGAGATGTCGTCGACGCGATCGAAAACACGCTCAAGATGCTCGAGCTCAGCACCGTGCACGTGCCGAACACGAAGCAAAAGACGCTGCTTACAGCATCGGCCGTCATCCTGCGCCGGATCGCGCGCGACATCGCGTCGCGCGGCCGCGCGTCGGATGACATTCCGGAGCTCGCGTCGTTCAAGGCGGCGCTCGCGGCCGTCGAGCCGGACGCGGGGCGCGGCGATCGCATCGTGCCGATCGCGCAGCTCTTTCACGACGACGAAGGGCCGCACATTCTCACGACCGCGCCGCAGCCGCCCACCAGCGCGGCCGAGCGCTTCCGCCTCGAGGTGGTGAGCCTGGCGGAGCATTTGCGCGGAGTGGTCGCGCAGGCGCGCGCGAATCGTGCGCCGGAGCAGCGCGAGAAGAATCACCGCGAGCTTCGGGCTGCACTTCGGGCGCTCGGCAGCGCCGCGAACTCCTTCGGCGAGAAGCAGGTCGCGCGCTTCTCCGCGGAGTGGAGCGTGCGCGTGGCGACGCTCAACGATGCGCAGATGGAGGCGCTCGATCGCGCGGCGGCGTTGCTCGCGAATCCAGCGACGCGGCCGGAGGAAGTTGCGCGCGGGCTCGAGCGTCTCGCGGCGCCGAAGACTCCGCAGCAGGGTATCCGCGGCATTTCCGGTGGCTCGCTCGGCGATTCGGACGTCGCGGCCATTCTGCGTACGCCGACGCCGATCAGCGCGGTGCCGGTGACTCGCTCGCCGG
>JBDTXL010000005.1:0-5328 GCA_040006195.1 Gemmatimonadota bacterium
GCGTCCGCACGGCCCTCCGGGACCATTACACGATGGTCCCCTGCAACGATTGGCCAGAGCTGCTCGCCGCCTGCGCGGCGCGCCCGGTCACGATCGCGCTCATCGATCTCTTCCCCGCATCCCAGGTCAGCGACACCTTCGACTGGCTTCGGCAGGTGAAGCGCCGCTTTCCATCCGTCACCGTCGTGCTCTACGCGGCAGTACCTCCCGCGCGCCCGCGCGATCTATTCGAGGCCGGACGCTTCGGCGTCGATGGACTGATCGTCGCCGATCAGGACGACGAGCCACGCCGTCTGCTCACGATCATCGAGCAGGCCGAGGCGCGCGGAATCATCGAGCTGCTCCGGCCGGCGATCGCCGACGTGAAGCCGACGGTTCGCGACGCGCTGCTCGTGACGGTCACGCGCGCGCATCAGCGGCTCGCGCCCGACATGCTCGCACGCATTCTCGGCATCCGCCGGAAGGTGTTGTCCGATCGCCTGGTGCAGGCTGGCTTCCCCACCGCACAGCGCCTCATCGCGTGGGGGCGGCTCGTCGTCGCCGCCAAGATGCTCGAGGATAACGAGCGCACCGCGGACAGCGTCGCCCTAGCGCTCGACTTTCCGTCGGGCAGCGCTTTCAGAAATACCTGCCAGCGCTACGTGCATGCGGCGCCGCACCAGATCCGCGCGCGCGGCGGTGCGGCGTACGTGATCGGAGCGTTGCTCCGCCACGTGCAGTCGGCCGACGGACGGCGTCAGACGCTCCCACGCGTGCACACTCGTGCGCCGAGGCTTGCCGTATGAGCGATCACGAGACGGCACTGGCCGAGGGGGACGAGGCGGAGCAGAAGGGCGATCTGCAGGCGGCGACGGCGGCATATCGCCGGTTGTCGACATCGGAAGTTCCTGCATCCGCGGCACAGGGACTCTTTCGTTTGGGACGCGTAGCCTGGCGGCAGGGACGACTCGACGACGCGCTCGAGCTCTACGAGCGCGCCCGCGCATCGGCGATCGAGCTTGGCGACGACGACCTTCGCGCAGCGATCGAGAACGGCGTGGGCTCGGTGTACTGCCAGCGCGGGATCTTCACGCAGGCGCGGTCGTCGTATGCCGTGGCGTCGGAGCTCGCGGTGTCGGCGGCGCTTCGTGGACGAATTCAGATCAACATGGGCGCACTGTCTTTACTGCTCGGCGACGTCGAAGAGGCGCGCGCGAGCTACGAGCGCGCCGTGGAGACGCTCGATGCGATCAGTGATGAAGAGGGACTGACGCTCGCGCTGCACAATCTCGCGCTCGCGCACTCCGAGGAGCAGGACTGGGATGCGGCGGAGGCATCGTTCGAGCGCTGTTTGAAGATCGCCGAGAAGCGTGGCGACAAGAGCGTGATCGCGGGCGCGATGCTCAATCAGGCGGAGCTCCGTTGCGAGTCCGAGCGCTATCCCGAGGCGCTGGAGCGAAGCGAGAAATCACTCGCGATCTTCGGCGAGCTCCAGGATGAGAGTGGACGCGCGGCGGCGCTGCGCGTGCAGGGCGAGATCTACCGGAAGATGCACCAGCTCGAAGAAGCGGAGCCGCGGCTCAAGGAAGCCATTCGCATCGCGGGCCGGCTGCAGCTCCTCACGCTCGAAGCAGAGGCGGCGCGCGAGCTGGGGATGGTGAAGGCAGGACGCGGCGACGTGACGAGCGCGACCAAGTGGCTGAGGCGCGCGCTCGCGAGATTCTCGTTGATGAGCGCGGACGACGAGATGCACGCGATCGAGGAGCAGCTGCAGGCGCTCAAGCCGTGGCGGCCGAGTGGGGAGCAGAAGACGGTGAAGAACGGCGGGTGAGTCGGCGGCCGGTTCGCCGATGAGGGAGGAGCCGTTCGCGAATGTGCGAGCGGCTCTTTTTGTTTGCCGAAGCCGTGCGCTCTCGGCACTTCGAACGCGCAGGCGAGCTCACTCGCCCGAGCGTTCCTGTACGAAGGCTCTCCAGCCGTCGGATTCCGCCAGCTGCTTCAGCTCGTCATTCCGCGTCAGTAGAAATCGTCGCATGTAAGACGTGAGGAATAGACGCTTCGCCAGGCGTCCGAGAATCGGCAGCGGTGCCGCAAACTCGAAGACATCTCGCACCATTGTTCCGCCGGAAGTCTCATCGAAGAAATGATCGTGGCGCATCTGCGCGAGGGCGCCGCGAAGCATGGTGTCCTCGAAGGAGCGCGGGCGGTCGTAGTAGTGATGCGCGTCGACGCTTCGCGAGAGATCGAAGACTCGCTCGCGCGGCGCGGCGGCTGCCGCCCACCCAGCGGATCAGAGTCCGTGTACTGTCGCCGAACGTCACGGGCAGCGGTTGGCCGTTATCGTGCTTAACTGATCGGTGCCAAAGAGCGTCGGCGTGGGAGCCGATGCGTCACTACGGCCGATGCAAATACCAACCGCAATCAATGCGGCGAGCCGAGACGTGCGCATGGCCATCCCGTGCCAGATGATGATCGAAGTATTACTCACTTCCCCGCCGCGACTCAGCCGAGCGGCTCGCTCCCCAACAGCACCGCCATGAGCGCCTTCTGCACGTGCAGACGATTCTCGGCCTCATCCCAGACGCGGCTCTGCGGTCCGTCGATCACATCGGCCGCGACTTCCTCGCCGCGATGCGCCGGAAGGCAGTGCAGAAAGATCGCGTCCTTGCTGGCGCCGGACATGAGCTTGCGATCGACCTCGTAGCCCTTGAACGCCTTCTCGCGCTTCGCCTGCTCCTCCTCCTGCCCCATCGACGCCCACACATCCGTGTTGACGACGTGCGCGCCCTTCACCGCCTCGGCCGGATCGCGCACGATCTTCACGTTCCTCCCGCCCTCGCGCTTCAGAGTTGCGGCGTCGGGATCGTAGCCCTCGGGGCATGCGAGTACGAGCTCGAAGCCGAGCCGGTACGACGCGTTGATCCAGGAGTTCGCCATGTTGTTGCCGTCGCCGATCCACGCGATCTTCTTTCCCTCGAAGGTGCCGAGGTGCTGGTTGACCGTGAGGAGGTCGGCGAGGATCTGGCAGGGGTGGAGCAGATCGGTGAGCCCGTTGATCACCGGCACCGACGCGTAGCGCGCGAGCTCCTCGACCTCCGCGTGCGCGAAGGTGCGGATCATGATCCCGTCGACGTAGCGCGAGAGCACGCGCGCAGTGTCGGCGATCGGCTCACCGCGGCCGAGCTGCACGTCGCGCGGCGAGAGAAAGAGGGCGTGTCCGCCGAGCTGCCAGGCGCCGACTTCGAAGGAGACGCGCGTGCGCGTCGAGGACTTCATGAAGATCATCGCGAGCGACTTCCCCGCGAGTGGCTTCGCGGTGTACTCGCCCTTTCGCATCTTTTCGGCGAGCGCGAAGAGGGAGATCAGCTCGGGGCGCGTGAAATCGGGAATCGCGAGAAAGTCGCGATGGGTGACGTCGGTCATGTTCCTCTATGGATTAGCGAAGCGCGGGGAAGATAGCGCGCCGTGAGCGGGAGCAGCAAGGCGAGCGTTCGAGGGCTCACTCAGCCTTTCTCCAACGCTTTCCCCATCCGCCCCACCACCTCACTCAGAATCTTCCCCGACGTCCCCATGTTCACTCGCGCAAAGCACGCGCCCTGACGTCCGAAGTCGAGTCCGCGCATCACCGCAACCTTCCCCTTCTTGAGAAAGGTTTTCGCGGGATCGTCGCCGAGTCCGAGCGCGGAGCAGTCGACCCACGCGAGATAGCCGGCCTGCGGCGGGATGTAGCGCGCCGCCGGCAGATACACGCCCAGCAGCTGCGTGAGCGTCGTGCGATTGTGATCGAGCTGCGCGAGCAGACCATCGAGATACTGCGCACCCTCGTCGAATGCCGCAATGCTCGCGATGATCCCGAAGTGGCCCGTGCGTTCGCCCATCTCCTTCGGCAGCTTCTTGAGCGCGGTCTGCATCGCCTGCGATCCGGCGACGAACACCGCGCACTTGAGACCCGCGATGTTCCACGCCTTGCTCGCCGACGTCACCGCGATCGCGTTCGCACCGAGCGGCTCGCTCACCGTGACGAACGGCACGTGCACCGCACCCGGGAGCACGAGCGGCGCGTGGATCTCGTCCGAGATCACGATCACGCCATATCTCTTCGCGAGCTTCGCTATCGCCTCGAGCTGCGCCTTCTCCCACGCGCGACCAACGGGGTTGTGCGGGTTGCAGAGCAAATAGACCTTCGCGCCCGCAGCGAACGCCTTCTCGAGCGCATCGAGATCGATATCCCAGCCGCCGCCCGGCACGTGCGCCAGCGGAACCTCTACCACCGTGCGCCCCACCTCTTCGATGATCTCGAAGAACGGCGGATATACCGGCGGATTGATCACCACCCCGTCGCCCATCTTCGTCACGACGCGCAGAATCTCCGCGACCACGACCATCACCTCGGCCCCGACATGCACGCGAGCAGGATCGACGGTCCAGCGGTAGCGCGACTTCGCGAACGCCACGAACGAATCGTTGAGCAGCTTCGGCTGCGCGTAGCCCGCGTCGTCCGCATCGATCGCGCGGCGCAGCCGCTGCTTGATCGGCTCTGCCAGCGGGAAGTCCATCTCGGCCACCCACGCCGGCAGCACATCCGCCGGGTACGTGGACCACTTCGCGCTCAGCCGCCCGCGCAGCTTTGCGAGCGAGAGGTCGTCGAACTCGGTCACAGAATATACCGGCGCAGATCCTCGTCCTCGACGATCGTCTTGAGCCGGTCGCGCACGAGCGCCGCGTCAACGGTGATCGCATCCTTCCCGCGATCGGGAAGATCGTACAACACATCTTCGAGCAGCGTCGACATCACGGTGTGGAGCCTGCGCGCGCCGATGTTCTCCATGCGATCGTTCACCGTCGCCGCGATGCGCGCCACCTCGGCGATGCCATCTTCGGTGAACACCAGCGATGCACCCTCGGCTTCGACGAGCGCAGAGTACTGGCGCGTGAGCGCGTTCTCGGGTTCGGTCATGATGCGCACGAAATCCGCCTCGGTGAGCGGCGTGAGCTCGACGCGAATCGGGAATCTCCCCTGCAACTCCGGAATCAGATCGCTCGGCTTCGACACGTGAAATGCACCGGCGGCGATGAAGAGCACGTGGTCCGTTTTCACGAGCCCGTACTTCGTCTGCACGTTGGAGCCTTCGACGATCGGGAGCAGATCGCGCTGCACTCCCTCGCGCGAGACATCGGGGCCGCCCATCTGTGAGCGCTCGCCCGCGATCTTGTCGATCTCGTCGAGGAAGATGATTCCCATCTTCTCGACACGCTCCACCGCATCGGCGGTGACGTCGTCGAGATCGATGAGCTTCTCCAGCTCCTGCTCGAGGATGATGCGGCGCGCCTCGCTCACCTTCACGGTGC
>JBDTXL010000006.1:0-4475 GCA_040006195.1 Gemmatimonadota bacterium
CGCCGTAGTAGCCGCCGCCGTAGTAGCCGCCGCCGTAGTAGCCGCCACCGTAGTAACCGCCGCCGTAGTAACCGTCGCCATAATAGCCGCCGCCGTAGTAGCCGCTGCCGAAGCCGAAGCCATAACGCGAATATCCGTGGCCATACCCCCACGGATTGCCGAAGCCGATGCCGATGGAGAAGTACGAGGGCGACGGATAGTAGCTGTCACACCACGGATCCCACGAGCCGTAGAAGCAGCCGTAGCTTCCCGAAACCGGACCTGCGTACACCCGATTGTTCGAGGCGTACGCGGCTTCCGCCGTGTACGTCGCGACGTCGTAGTCGAAGTGCGCGCCGTCGGCCATCTGCTCGACGATGTTCGTCATCGCCGCTTCCGGATCGTTCGCGGAAGCGGAATCGCTGGCGAGCCGCGCGTAGTCCCAGTGACTATTGCGAACGAAGTCGTCCGCATGGAACGGGTCGATCGAAACGGCGGCATACACGGTGCCGCTGCCGGATTCCGTGACCTGAAACGCATCACGATCGCCGCGCCCGCGGATCTCGTAGTCCTCTCCCGCCTTCATGAAATTGTCGTCCCCCGGATCGACGGGAAACAACACACGCACGCGGCCATCGGCGTCCGTGTGGAGCACGACGACGTAGCCGTCATCGCGCACACGGACCGTCACACGGGCCCGGTCGCCTCGGTTGTATGTCTGGTGATTGAGCGTGACTCGGACCGCGGCGTCTGCATTCGACGCGGCCGGCGCCGGTGCCGGCGCTGCTGTGGTCACTGCTGCAAAAACGAGCGGAAGTATGGCCGAAATCATGGATCCTCCTCTAGCATCCCGAATTCGAGTCCCGCTGATTCAGCGGCGATTCCCGATTCGCTGCGGTATACTTAGGCGATCTTTGTGCCCACTTCTAACTGCCTGATATATATACGCTTTGCTCCGCGAAGGCGTTGAAAATGTCACCCTTCGCGGACAACAGGTGTACGGCCCGTGGGACAGCTTTCCGAAATCGCGCTCGCCGCCGTCGAAACACCCAGCGGCACCCGCTCTCCCTGGCGACCGAATTGCATTTTCCCTGCCCATGACCGCCTCACGAATTTTCCTTCTCTCACCGGCCTTTTGCGGCGGTCAGCGCGCGAAGCTGCTCTTCAATCCGAACGCGGCCTTCCCGCTCGCGGTTCGTCTGCGCGCCGGCGGCGTGCCGATCGGCGAGCTGTTCGCCTTCCTGAGCGGTCTCTACTTTCGCGGCAAGCTCGCCTATGCTCGAGCATTCACCGAAGCTCCGCGCGGTGCGCCCGGGCTCCTCGTCATCACCCCCACCCGCGGTCTCGTCGATCCCGATACGCTACTGACGCTCGACGACATGCGCGAGTTCGCCGAGGTGAATATCGCGACGCAGTCCGACCGGTTCATCGAGCCACTCGCGCGCGACGCTCGGGAGCTCGCCGCCTCCTCACGTACCGCTCCGGCCATTCTGCTCGGGAGCATCGCCACGGACAAGTACGTCGGCACACTGGCGGCGGCATTCGGTGATCGGCTGCGCTTCCCCGAGGAATTCGTGGGGCGCGGCGACATGAGCCGCGGCGGGCTGCTGCTCCGGAGCGTGCGCGAGAGCTCCGAGCTCACGTACATCCCCGTTTCCGGAGCGACGCGACACGGCGCGCGGCCGCCCAAGCTCGTGCCGGTGCGCTAATGGCAAGAACCGTGAAGAAGAAGTCGTCCGCGCGGGCGAAGCGCGTGAGCGTCGTGATCCCCGAGGGCGTGCGCGATGCCGTAGTCGAAGCCGACGGCCACGAGGTGTCGCTCACCAATCTCGGGAAGCTTTTCTGGCCGAAGCTCGGCATCACGAAGGGCGATCTCCTTCGTTATTACGCCGCCGTCGCGCCGGTGCTTCTTCCGCATCTGCACGATCGCGCGATGGTGATGAAGCGCTACCCAAACGGCGCCACCGGGAAGTGGTTCTTCATGAAGCGCGCGCCGTCGCCGCGCCCCGATTGGATCGAGACGTGTGCGATCGAGCACGGATCAGGGAGCATCATCGACTTCCCGATGGTGCAGGATCTCGCGTCGCTGCTCTGGGTGGTCAACCTCGGCTGCATCGATCTCAATCAGTGGTACGCGCGCTGCGATGATGTGAATCGCCCCGACTATCTGCATTTCGATCTCGATCCGGTGGTGGGCGCGAGCTTCGCGCGCGTGCGCGACAGTGCGCTGCTCGTTCGCGAGGCGCTCGAGGCGCTCGGCATGACCGTGTTCGCGAAGACGACGGGATCGAGCGGCATCCACCTCTACGTGCCGATCGTGCGCGGTCCGCTGCAGAAGGAGGTGTGGACCTTCGCGAAGAAGCTCGCGCGCGTGATGGAGTCGCGCGCGCCGAAGCTCGTCACGGCGGAATATAGAATCGCGCTGCGGCCGCGCGGGCGCGTGCTCGTCGACTACAACCAGAACGCGTGGGGGCGAACACTGGCGTCCATCTATTCTCCGCGCCCAACGCCAAAAGCCGCGGTGTCGACGCCCGTGACGTGGGCTGAGATCGAGAAGGGGATCGAGATCGACGACTTCCGCATCGACAACGTCCCCGCGCGCGTGAAGAGGCTCGGCGATCTCTGGAAGCCGCTGCTCGGAACCCGCGGGCGCTTCAAGCTGGAGAGTGTGTTGTGACTCTTCCAATCCCGCGCAGCTACGCGCCGATGGAGGCGCTCCAGGTTGGCGAGCTCCCGCTCGGTGAGCAGTGGCAGTACGAGCCCAAGTGGGATGGCTTTCGCTGCATCGCCTTTCGCGATGGCGACAAGGTGGACCTCCTATCGAAGTCGGGGAAGCCGCTCGGGCGCTACTTCCCCGACGTCGTGGAGGCGGTGAAGGCGATCAAAGCGGATCGCTTCGTCATCGATGGCGAGATCGTCATCCCCGTCGGCAAGCTGCTGTCGTTCGATGAGCTGCTGCTGCGGATCCACCCCGCCGCGAGCCGCGTGAAGAAGTTGGCCGACGAGCATCCGGCGATGCTGATCGTGTTCGATCTGCTCGTCGACGACAAAGGCGCGTCGCTCGTGAAAGAGCCGCTCGCGAGTCGGCGCGAGGCGCTCGAAGAGTTTGCGGTGCGCAATCTCGCGGGTGCGGGCGCGATTCGACTATCGCCGGCGACGACGGCCGAGCGTACGGTGAAGCGGTGGTACGCGTCGGTGGGCTCGGCGCTCGATGGCGTCATTGCGAAGCGGCGCGACCTTCCGTATCAGACCGGCGAGCGCACCGGCATGCAGAAGCTCAAGCAGAAGCGAACGGCGGATTGCGTGGTCGGCGGTTTTCGCTACGCCTCGAAGGGCTCATCCATGGGATCGCTGCTGCTCGGACTCTACGACGAGCACGGTCTGTTGAATCACGTCGGATTCTGCTCGGCGTTCTCGGTGGCGGAGCGGGCGGAGCTCACGCCGAAGCTCGAGGCGCTGAAGGGGAAGCTGGGCTTCACCGGGCAGGCACCGGGTGGGCCGAGCAGGTGGAGTACGGAGCGGACGGGCGAGTGGGAGCCGCTGAAGCCGAAGCTCGTGGTGGAGGTAGAGTACGACCACTTTACGGGCGGGCGCTTCCGGCATGGCACCGGCTTCCTGAGATGGCGACCGGACAAGTCTCCGAAGCAGTGCACTACGAAGCAGGTCGAGCGCGAGGCGGCGTCATCGTTACTGCTGTTAGGCGCGGCCACACGCTCGGCGGGCAAAAAGAAGAAAGCGGGCGCGGCTGTGAAAAAGAAGCGTGGGTCGCAAACAGAAGAATAGCGGGCCGAACGGTATGTGTTTTGCCTCCCCGTAGAGCATCAACACCAGAGGATTCCATGAAGCGTTCGTACGTATTAATTGCGCTCTGCGCCGCGGCTGTGGGATGCGCCGTGTCGACGCAGCAGGAAGTGCAGATGGGACAGCAGTACTCGTCGCAGCTCAACTCGACGCTTCCCGTCGTTACCGATCCGGCGATTGTGTCCTACATCAATCAGCTTGGAGACTCGATCGCGAAGCTCACCGGTCGCGCCGATCTGGACTGGAAGTTCTTCGTGGTGAACACGGATGTGGTGAACGCGTTCGCGCTTCCTGGCGGCTACATCTACGTCAATCGTGGCGTGATCGAGCGTGCGACGGCGTTGGACGAGCTCGCGGGGGTGATGGGGCACGAGATCGGGCACGTCGTGAAGCGGCACTCGGTGAAGCAGATGCAGACGCAGCAGGGTGCGAACGTCGGCATCGCGCTCACGTGCGTGCTCACGCACGTATGCGACAGCCAGGCATCGCAGGCGGCGATTCAGGTTGGCGGCGCCGCGGTGTTCGCGAAGTTCAGCCGGCAGGACGAGAAGGAGGCGGACGAGGAGGGCTTCAAGAACGTGATCCGCGCCGGGATCAGTCCGAACGGGCTCGTCTCGTTCTTCCAGAAGCTGATGTCGCTGGAGAAGGGCGGGGGCTCGGCGGTGGACGCGTGGTTCAGCGATCATCCGCTGACC
>JBDTXL010000007.1:0-1937 GCA_040006195.1 Gemmatimonadota bacterium
GGATTTCAATCAGGGTCTTCCGCCCTTCCTGAGCCCCGAGGCCGGCGTCAACTCGGGCTTCATGATGGCGCAGGTGACCGCCGCGTCGCTCACGAGCGAGTGCAAGGTGCTCTCCCATCCGGCGAGCGTCGACACGATTCCGACGGATGGCAACAAGGAAGATGTCGTGCCGATGGCGATGGGCGCCGCGTGGAAGCTGCGGCGCGTCGTCAGCAACGTCGCGCACATTCTCGCCATCGAATTGATGTGCGGGGCGCAGGCGATCGACTATCGCGCGCCGCTGCGCCCGGCGCTTCGCGTCGCGCGCCTGCACGCGCACGTGCGCGAGCTCGTCCCTCGCCTCGAGCGCGACCGTGTGCTCAGCGACGACATCGCCGCGCTCCGGAGAGCGATCGGCGACGGCACCTTCGACGATGTGACGCACTTCGACGGCGAGCTCGCTCCCTCAACCTCGATGTTCGCATGACCGCTTCGCTCGTCGACGCACCCGCCGGCCCGCGCCCCGTGCGCGCGCCGCGCGGCTCCGCGCTCTCCTGCAAGGGATGGCAGCAAGAGGCCGCGCTCCGCATGCTCATGAACAATCTCGACCCCGAGGTCGCCGAGCGTCCCGATGATCTCGTCGTGTACGGGGGGACTGGGAAGGCGGCGCGCAATTGGGAGTCGTTCGATGCGATCGTGCGCTCGCTGCGCGCGCTCGAGAGCGATGAGACGCTGCTCGTGCAGAGCGGCAAGCCGGTCGCGGTCTTCCGCACACATGCAGCCGCGCCGCGCGTGCTCATTGCGAACAGCAACCTCGTCGGCCGCTGGGCGACGTGGGATGTGTTCCGCGAGCTCGAGAAGAAGGGGCTCACGATGTATGGACAGATGACCGCGGGATCGTGGATCTACATCGGTTCGCAGGGGATCCTGCAGGGGACCTTCGAGACGTTCGGCGCGGTCGCGCGCGAACACTTCGATGGCACGCTCGCCGGAAAGTTCGTGTTGAGTGCGGGCCTCGGGGGGATGGGCGGCGCACAGCCGCTCGCCGCCACGATGCAGGGCGCCGCCTTTCTCGGCGTCGATGTCGATGAGACGCGGATAGCCAAGCGCGTGGCGAGCGGATACTGCGATCGGGTCACGCACAGCCTCGATCAGGCGCTCGAATGGATCGCCGCGGCACAACGCCTGCGCGAGCCGCTGTCGGTCGGCCTCGTCGGCAACGCGGCCGACGTGCTTCCCGAGCTCGTGACGCGCGGCATCACGCCCGACGTGCTCACCGACCAGACGAGCGCGCACGATATGCTGAACGGCTATGTCCCGCACGGGATGTCGCTGAGCGAGGCCGCGAAGCTGCGCGCTGCAGACCCGAAGCGCTACGTCACGCGCGCGACCGCGAGTCTCGTCAGGCACGTAGAGGCGATGCTCGACATGCGCGAGCGCGGCGCGATCACCTTCGACTACGGCAACAACATTCGCACGGTGGCGTTCGATGCGGGGCTCGTGCACGCCTTCGACTTCCCCGGCTTCGTCCCCGCCTATGTGCGCCCGCTATTCTGTGAGGGGAAGGGCCCCTTCCGCTGGGTCGCCCTCTCCGGCGATCCCAAGGATATCTACCGCACCGACCAGCTCATTCTCGATCTCTTCCCGCACGACGAGCAGCTCGCGCGATGGATCAGGCTCGCCCGGGAGAAAGTCCACTTCCAGGGACTCCCCGCCCGCATCTGCTGGCTCGGCCAGGGCGATCGAGCGACCTTCGGTGTTGCGCTCAACGATCTCGTCGCGAGCGGCGAGCTCTCCGCGCCGATCGTGATCGGACGCGATCATCTCGACACGGGCTCCGTGGCCTCGCCCTTCCGCGAGACCGAATCGATGAAGGATGGCAGCGATGCGATCGCCGACTGGGCGATCCTCAATGCGATGCTCAACGTCGCCAGCGGCTCGACGTGGGTGTCGTTCCA
>JBDTXL010000008.1:0-3293 GCA_040006195.1 Gemmatimonadota bacterium
GCGGCGCGCTCACCTTCGTGCTGAAGCATCCATCGAGCGATGAGTTCTGGCGCAAAGATGCGATGGAGCGGCTCAAGCACATCGAGGAGTTGTTGGCCGAGCGGAAGTGATCAGTGCAACCAGTCGTCGACGTTGGCGGCGATGAACTCATCATCGGTGAGCTCGGGGTGCACGCGCACGACCCGATCGATCTCCGCGAGCTGCCCTTCGGATAGTCCCTCGTCCGGATCGAGGCACCACGTGCCTGCCATGAGCCGTTGCCTGCGCAAAATCTCGTGCAGGCCGGCGATGCATCCAGCAAAGGTATGCCGCACATCGAAGAGCGCGCCGTTCGCGTCGGTGACGGCGGCAGCGCGGGTGAGCCATCCACCGTCTATCGGCGCAACGTCGCGTACGGCGCGGATCTCCTCGAGCATCTCGACCGCGCGGTGCGTCCACACGGACCATTGGCCGAGCAGCCCGCCCACGATTCTTGGGGCGCGTGCGCTGTCGCCGAGCGCGGGGAAGCGAGTGAGCAGGTCGAGCACGATCTGGTCGTCGTTGCCGGTGTAGAGCGCTATCTCGGTGCGGCCGGAGTCGGCCACGGCGCGGATGACATCGAGCGTCTGATAGCGATTGAAGGGTGCGATCTTGATTGCGATCACCTGCGGAATCTGTGCGAAGGCGCGCCAGAATTCGTAGCGCAATACGCGTCCGCCGACGGCCGGCTGCAGATAGAATCCGAACAAGGGCAGGATCTCGCCGATCGCGCGGCAGTGCTCGAGCAGCTGCTGTTCCGACGCATCGTGGAGCGCGCCGAGGCTGATCAGCGCAGCATCGTATCCGAGGTCGTGCGCGAGGCGCGCCTCGGCGAGCGCCTGTTTCGTGTCGCCGCAGACGCCGGCAATTCGCGCAAACGGGCGAGGATCCGCGCGCAGGGCCGCGGTCGCGGTCTCCGCTGCGAGAGCGAGCACGGGCGCGAGCAGCCCGTGCCTCGGATCGCGGATCTGGAACTGTGTCGTGTGCACGCCCACCGCGATCCCGCCGGCGCCGGCAGCGACGTAGTAGCGTGTAAGCGCGCGCTGGTGCCGCTCGTCGAGCGTTCGCGAAGCGGTGAGGGCGAGTGGATGCGCGGGAATCACGTGGCCGCGCAGGAGGTGGCTCCGGAGATCGTTCATGATCAAAACGCGCCGGTGCGTTCTTCGAAGTGCGTGGGCTTCCCGAGCAACGGCCCTCCGTCGCGCAGCCAGCTCGCAACCCACTCGATCAGTGTGTCTGTGTTCACCGACGGCGCGCCGAACGTCGTATGTGCGAGTGACGTGTTGCTGAGCAGCGCGTCGCTCGCCTCGCTCCCGGTGAACAGTGGCGCGCGATCGAGCAGCGCTCCGAAGCGCGTCGCGAGATCGCGTACCGAGAGCGTTTCGCCCCCGGTCACGTTCACCACGAACGACGGCGAGCACGCGTGCGCCAGGCAGCGCAGCGCCCAGTCGTTCGCGTCGCCCTGCCAGATGACGTTGGCGTGTCCCATCCCGAGGTCGACGGCTTCGCCGCGCCACACTCGCGACGCAATATCGACGAGCACACCGTAGCGCAGGTCCACGGCGTAATTGAGGCGCACGATCGCCACCGGTGTGCCGCGGCGCAGCGACGCATCCTCGAACACACGTTCGCGGCCGAGACAGCTCATCGCGTATTCGCCAACCGGCACCGGTGCGTCGCTCTCGCGCGAGCCGCCGCCGCTCACCGCGCTCAACGCGTACACGTTCCCGGTCGAGAAGGCGACGATTCGGGAGCTCGCATACCGCTCGGCCGCGATCGACGGGAGCACCACGTTCTGCGCCCACGTCGCCGACGGCGCGCCGCTCGTGCCGAACTTCTGCCCCGCCATGAAGATCACATTCGGCGCATCGGGGAGTGCAGCAACGGCGCGACGGTCGAGCAGATCGCACTTCACGGTCTCAATCCCCGCCTCGCGGAGCGCATGCTCGGCTTTCGCCGACGTGAAACGTGCCGCGGCGATCACGTTGTGATGGAGTCCGAGCGCATCGATGGCTCGCCGCGCCATGCGCGCGAGCGTCGGCCCCATCTTTCCCGCGGCACCGAGCACCAGGACGTCGCCCGGTGTGGTGCGAAGCGCATCGAGCAGGGCGCTCGAAGGCGCGGAGAGCGCGTCTTCGAGCTCGGCCTCGCTCGCGAAGCTCACGCGCGCAGGAGGTCGGGCTGCCACTCGCGAATCGCCTGCTTCACGTCGCGATTGGTGGCGAGCTCTCTCGAGCGCACACGCGCGAGCAGCGCCGGCAGCTCGGCGTCGGAGGCAAAGCGAAGCGCGATCAGCCGTCCCAGAGGAACACCCGCGACCGCCCCAGCAGCAGCCGCCGCGCCAAGGATGCGCTCGAGACGCATCGTCATCTCGAGACGAATCACGCGGTTCTGAACGATCAGCACCATGATTCGCGCCGCGAAGAGCGATGCGCACACACCGGCCGCGAGCACCATGTTCGCCAGCGTGGCCAGCGTGGGCGTGCGCACCAAAGCGTAGAGCGAGTAGAGCAGGTACAACAGGAGGAGCGGCACCGCGACGAAGTGGAAGAGCGGATAGTATCGCGCGTGGTTTTCGAAACGCTGCGTTTGCGAGGACATGCGAGTCACCAAATGGGGAAGAGGGTCGGAATCAGGCCGCGAATCGCTCCGCATTCGCCGCGTAGCTCTTCACGCGGGCGACCATCGCCGAGAGCCCGCTTTCGCGTGCGCCGAGCCCGATGTTCTCCATCATGATGCGAACGAAGTCGGGAGGGATCGCCAGCGTCGTCGAGGGCGGCTGATCGTTGACGGCCGTGAACAGAATCGAGAGAAAGGCCGCGATCGTCGGCGACTGGCGAATGTTCACGTCGGCGAAGAAGTGAAGCTTGCCGTCGCGATATTCGGGAAAGATGTCGACGCGCGTCTGACACTCGGGAATCACGAAGTTCGTTCGATCGATCGCCGAGTAGCGCTCGGGCAGAGGCTCGAGCTTCTTCGCATACGACAGCAGCGCCTGCATCTTCTCCTCGCGGCCGAGCAGGCGAAACTGCTTGAGCACACGCTCGATGGACGGAGGGACCGGGAGCGAGGCCTGTTCATCAGTCATTCAGTGAAGACTAACGGCGCCAATCGAAGGCGGGGAGCGGGCGTTGGCCCCCCGCCGGCTCGCGGCTAGCCTTCATGTGCGCGGCAGTGAGTGCGCGAAGTCATTCAATGGGAGCGAAGCATGCCGACACGGAACGCATCGGCCGTCTGGGAAGGCGGTCTGCAGAAGGGGAAGGGAAGCTTTTCCG
>JBDTXL010000009.1:0-2017 GCA_040006195.1 Gemmatimonadota bacterium
TATCTGGCGAAGGGAATGCTCGATCGCGCGGCCGTCGAGGCGAATCGCTCGCTCGTGCGCGGCGCGCCCCCGGCCGAGGGCTTCGCGATTCTCGGCGACATCTTCATGCGACAGGGACTCTTCGGCGAGGCGCTCGAGCGCTATCGAAGCGCGCGGCAGGTTGTGCCGCAGGACCCGAAGCTGCTTGCGGGCGAAACGCGCGCGCTGCTCGCGCTCGATCGCGTGGTGGAAGCGCGGGCGACCGCGGAGACGCTGCTCGGCGTTGATGGCGGCTCCGTGGAAGCACTGTTGCTCACCGCTGCCGCGCGCGCGCGGGCGGGCGATCCCGCGGCGGCGCGCGAGCTTCTGCGCAGCGCGCGGCGACTCGCTCCTGCGCGCGCGGACGTGCTCAAGGAGTTCGGTGATGTCGCGCGCGCCGCGGGTGACGTCGACGGCGCGATCGCGGCGTATCGCAACGCGCTCGATCTCGATCATGACTTCGCGGTGGTTCACTACGAGCTCGCGCGGCTGCTCGCCGAGCGCGGAGAGCCGGCAAAAGCCGAAGAGTCGCTGCTCGCGGCGCTCGAAGCCGTGCCGACGTATGTCGAGGCCATGCTCGCGCTCGCGAACGTGCGCCGGCGCTTCGGGCGCGTCGAAGCCGCGCTGCCGCCGCTCGTCGAGCTGCTGCGCCGCGATCCCTACAACATCGACGCGCTGCTGTCGCTCAGCGAAGTGCTGCTCGAGCTCGATCGCTACGACGACGCCGCGATCTCGATCGATCGCGTGCTCCGCTTCGATCCACGCCACGTGCTCGCGCTCTTTCTCAAGGGTCAGCTGCTCGCCGACCGCCATCGATATCGCGATGCGATCTCGACGTGGCAGCGCGTCGTCGAGCTCGAGCCCGATGGCGACTACGCTCGCAAGGCGCGCCGCGAGTCTCGCACCGCCGCCGATCTCCTCCGGATCTTCAAGAGCCGACAGGAGGTCGCGTAGATGGCGATCGAGGGACCACTTCGCGAGCTCGGCATCCATGACGTCTTTCAGCTGCTCGACCTCAGCCGAAAGACCGGCGCGCTCACGGTCACGTCCGTGCTGCGCGACAATCAGGGGACCGTCTACTTCGACCACGGGGCCGTGGTGTTCGCGGCGATTCGCAGCAACCCGCATCCGCTCGGCGAGCTGCTCCTCCGCGCCGGGAAGATCACCGAGGCCGATCTCGCGCGCGCGCGCGACGCGCAGCGTTCACTGCAATCGCGCCGCAAGCTCGGCGAGCTGCTCGTCGAGAGTGGCTCGCTCACGAGGAAGGAGCTCGAGCGGCACGTGCGCTTCCAGGTCGAGGAAGTCGTCTTCGAGCTGATGTCGTGGCGCGAGGGGTTCTTCTCCTTCGAGGAGCAGGAGATCAGCGACGCGCCGGCCGAGGCGAACATCCGCATCTCGACGGAGTCTTTGTTGATGGAAGCCGCGCGCCGCATCGACGAGTGGTCGCGCATCGAGGGAAAGGTCGCGCACCTCGGCGTCATCCCCGTGCTCGCGCCGGTCGCCGACGATCATCCGGGCTTTCTCGACCTGCGGCCTCGCGAGTGGGAAGTGCTCGCCGAGATCGATGGCTCGCGCGATCTGCGCGCGATCGCGACGCTCCTGGCGCAGAGTGAGTTCGACGTCGCGCGCGTCGCGTATGGGCTGTTGTCGACGGGAATCGTCGAGCTGCGCGACGGCGTGCATCCGTCGGAGGTCCCGAGCGACGCGACTCCCTCGTCGCCGACGACGGTGATGCCGCTCGAAGCCGCCGCGGTCGCGCTGCATTCGGGCGAGGTCCACGTCGCGCTCGCGATCTGCGAGCGCATCACCACGGACACGCCGGAGCTGGCGGAAGGACATCTGCTGCTCGCGCGTGTGCTCAACAGGCTCGGACGCCAGGACGACGCTGCGCGCGCCGTCGCGCGCGGAATCGAGGCCGATCCGCTCAACTCCGATTTGCACGCCGAGAGCGGCTACTGCGCCGCGTGGGCGGGCGACTATCTCGACGCGCTCGCCTCGT
>JBDTXL010000010.1:0-3815 GCA_040006195.1 Gemmatimonadota bacterium
CGGGGCTCGTCGCGCCGCTGATCATGGTGGGGATCTACAACGCGGGCGCCTATCGGATCGATGAGTACACCCCCACGCGCGACTCGGCGAGGCGGGCGGGCGGCAATGCCGACAAGTACGGGCGGATGCTCGTCGACGAGCTCAAGCCGTTCATCGATTCCGAGTATCGGACACTCACGGACGCGGCGAACACCGGCATCGGCGGCTCATCGCTCGGTGGGCTCGTGTCGCTGTATCTGGCACTCAAGTACTCCGGGATCTTTTGGAATGTGGCGGTGCTGAGCCCGAGTGTGTGGTGGGACAATCGCTTCATCGTGCGGCGGGTGCGGGCACTTGGAACTCAGCCGCCGCTTCGCGTGTGGCTGAGCACCGGAACGGAGGAGGGTGACGGCGTCGTGGCGGGCGCGCGTCGCGTGCATGACGCGCTCGTGTCGAAGGGATGGGTGGTCGGCGACTCGCTGCACTATCAGGAGATCGAGGGCGCGGGCCATACCGAAAGCGCGTGGGCGGACATCGCGCCCGCGATGCTCGCCTTCCTCTATCCCGCGAATCGCTGATGCATCGCGAGATGCGCCGCTGGCACAGCCCAGCGCTCGGCAAGGAGATGGAGCTGCTCATCTTCGGGCACGCGGGCGCACGCGTGCTCGTCTTCCCGACATCGATGGGGCGCTTTTTCGAGTGGGAAGATCGCGGGATGATCGGCGCGCTTGGTGAGCATCTGGAGAAGGGATGGCTGCAGCTGTACTGTGTGGACAGCGTCGACGCGGAGAGCTGGTATGCGAAGGACAGGCATCCGGCGGATCGCGCGCACGTGCACGAGGCGTATGAGCGGTATCTGCTGCAGGAGGTGCTGCCGCTGTCGACGCATCTCAATCCGAATCCGTTTCTGATCACGACTGGCGCGAGCTTCGGCGCATATCACGCGATGAGCTTTGCGCTCCGGCATCCGGGACTCGTCGGCCGCGTTCTCGGCATGAGCGGGTTGTACGACATCAAGGAGCAGACGGGCGGCTACTCGGACGATGCCGTCTACTTCAACAATCCGGCGGACTTCATCGCCAACGAATACGATGAGGGGCGGCTTGCGGCGCTCCGTCGCATGGACATCATCTTCGCGATCGGGCGGGACGACTCCATGTACTGGACCAACGAGACGTTCTCGCGATCGCTATGGGCGAAAGGAATCCCGCACGCTTTTCGCGCGTGGGACGGATGGGCACACGACTGGCCTTGGTGGGAGCGAATGGCTCGCATGTACATCGGTGGAAGCGACTGACCGGGAGCAAGACTCATGGCGGGCACGGAAAAGCGGATTGGTTTGATCGTTGGGCGGGAGTGGAGCTTTCCACCCGCGTTCATCAAGGAAGTGAACGGCCGCGATGAGGGAGTGACGGCGGAGCTCGTGTCGCTCGGCGGTACGAAGATGGATGATCTCGTGGCATACTCGGTGCTCGTCGACCGAATCTCGCACGAGGTGCCGTACTATCGGTCGTTCCTGAAGTACGCGGCACTCCAGGGTGTGAACGTGATCAACAATCCCTTCATGTGGACGGCCGACGACAAGTTCTTCGAGGCGGGTCTGGCAACGAAGCTGGGCGTCGCCAGTCCAAAAACGGTGGTGCTCCCGAATAAGGAATATCTTCCGGGAATTCACCACCAGGAGAGTTTGCGCAACCTGGTGTACCCTCTGGATTGGGAGGGAATTCTCTCCTATATCGGACTCCCATGCGTGCTGAAGGATGCACACGGCGGCGGCTGGCGTGACGTGTACATCTGTCGCACACTCGGCGAACTGTTCGACGCGTACGATGGCTCGGGGCAGCTGACGATGGTGCTGCAGGAGTTCATCGAATGGGATCAGTACATCCGGTGCCTCTGCCTCGGGCAGACCGAGGTGCTGCCGATGAAGTACGATCCGCGCGAGCGCAAATATCACGTCGAGCACGATCACCTCGAGCCGGGGCTCGGCGCGCGCGTCGTGAAGGATTCGCTCACGCTCGTGAAGGCGCTCGGCTACGACATGAACACCGTGGAGTGGGCCGTGCGCGATGGAATTCCGTACGCGATCGACTTCATGAATCCCGCGCCGGACATGGACATCAACTCGCTCACGCCGCACTACTTCGATTGGACGGTGAAGCACATGGCGGATCTCACGATTCGTCTCGCGAAGCAGACGCCGCGCAAGGTGAACATCGCGCGCGGTGAGTTTCTGCTCGGGCGGCGCGAAGGGTGACATCGGTGGCCGGGCAGGATCGTGCGATCGCGGAGTATCACGATCTGCTCGCGGGTGGGCTCGCTGCCGACTCACAGGGGTGGCTCGACGAAAACATCGAACGTCGCGGGCTCACCTTCGGCGCGCGACCCGTGTGCACGGTGATCCGACCGCGGTGGATGACGCCGAGTGAGTACGAGCTGTGCCGCGATCGCGCGGCGATCGTGCTGCGTGCATTCTCGACTGCGCAGCGCGCGGCGCTGGCGGATGAGAGCGTGCGCAGGCAGCTGCGGCTGACGGATTGGGAGGAGCAGCTGGTGACGGTCGATCCCGGATTCGCGGCCGCGAGCCCGACGTCGCGGCTCGATGCATTTTTCGTCGATGGCGGGAAGGGGTTGCGCTTCACGGAGTACAACGCGGAGACGCCCGCGGGCGCCGCGTACAACGACGCGCTCACGGAAGTGTTCGAGGCAATGCCGGTGATGCGCGAGTTCCAGCGCACGCATCATCTGCGGCCGCTGCCCGCGCGAACCGGCGTGCTCCGATCGCTGCTCGGTGCGTACGAGGAGTGGTCGGGCGGGCGTCAGCGGCCGCGGATCGCGATCCTCGACTGGAAGGAGGTGCCGACGTACAGCGAGTTCGTGCTGTTCGAGCGCTACTTCGCGAGTCAGGGGCTCGAGTGCAGGATCGTGGACCCGCGCGAGGTCGAGTATCGCGACGGTGTGCTGCGCGATGGCGATTTCGAGATCTCGCTCATCTACAAGCGCGTGCTGCTGCACGAGCTCGTGGAGCGGTGTGGCATCGATGGACCGGTGATTCGTGCGGTGCGCGACCGCGCGGTGTGCATGGTGAATCCCTTCTCGTGCAAGCTGATGCACAAGAAGGCGAGTCTCGCCGTGTTGAGCGATGAGCGCAACGCGCGGCTGTACAGCGCGGCGGAGAAGGAGGCGATCGAGGCGCACATCCCGTGGACACGCGTAGTCGAGGAGCGCAAGACGATGTTCGGCGGGAAGGAGGTGGATCTGCCGAGGTTCATCCGCGAGAATCGCGAGCGGCTCGTGCTCAAGCCCAACGATGAGTACGGCGGCAAGGGAATCGTGCTGGGCTGGGAGTCGACGGACGCGGAGTGGGAGGCTGGGCTCGCGGCGGCGAATGAGGAGCCGTATATCGTGCAGGACCGCATCACGCTGCCGACGGAGGCGTATCCGTCGGTGGTGAATGGCGAGCTGAAGATTTTCGATCGCATGCTCGATACGGCGCCGTTCGTGGTCGATGGCGCGTATACCGAGGGATGCATGACGCGGCTCGGCACCGCGGCGCTGCTCAACGTCACCGCGGGCGGCGGGTCGAACGTACCGACGTATGTGATCGAGCCGCGATGATCATCCGTCTTTCAATGGTGTGTGCATGTCGATGAAGGCACCGTCGCTCACGATCGGCATCGAGGAAGAGTACCAGATCATCGATCCGGAGACGCGCGAGCTCAAGTCGTACATTCAGGAGATACTGGATGGCGACCGGATCATCCTCGAGCAGGTAAAGCCCGAGCTGCACCAGTCGATCGTCGAGGTAGGGACGAACGTGTGCAACACGCCGGCGC
>JBDTXL010000011.1:0-6570 GCA_040006195.1 Gemmatimonadota bacterium
CGAACACCGATGCGATCGCGAACGCCATCGCGACCCATCCGAATCCGGCGAGAAATCCCGCCGTAGCGCCCCATGAGAGGGTCGTTTTCGGATCGTTGAGAAACATCGCCAGGTTCGCCGACATCACGAGCGTCAGCACGAACACCACCAACAGCCCTCCGGTGCTGGCCTTGGGAGGCGCATCGGCGTTAAAGCCGTTGACCCTCATCCACACCTTCCCGAATACCGGCGGCGAGAACCAGAGGGCGGCGAGCGCCATTGCCGCAACAGCCGCAACGAGGACTGCCCATACGTTGAGAGTCGCCATCGACATAAGGAATGTTCCTCAGCTGGTGAGAGAAAGCAGCAGTGTTTCGGCGAGCCTGAACTTCAGGGTCGTCCGCTGTGCGCACACGACCGGGAATGTCTCGGGCGTGAGTGCCGAGTCACGATCACCCGCTGCGGCACGTCGCTGACGATATTGTCGCCGGCCGAGCTGTCACGGAAGTGGCCATCCACTCGCCGCCCAGCTGGCTCTCGCCGACCGGGTTCGGCACCCCCAGCCGTCACCGCCCGACTCCCTGCCCGAGATCTCTTGCGTGCACCCCGCTAGAACGCCACCCGCGCCCCCAGCTGCATCCGCCACCGCGATGCATCGACGTTCACCACCTCGCGCCCCGGCAGCGTCACATCGTACGCATTTCGCCCATTCACAGCATCGCTCGCGCGGAGCCGCAGCAGCGCGACATTCTCCGTTCCCGCACCCGCCAGCGTACCCGTCTCGCGGATCAGCCCCCAGTCGCCGTTCACCAAATTGAACACGTTGTACACCTCGCCGATCAGCTCCACGTCGCGACCGCCCTGGCCCACGTGCAGCGTCTTCGCGACGCGCGCGTTGAAGATGTTCTGCCACGGATTTCTGCACGCGTTGCGCGGCAGGATCTTTCCGCGGTTCTCGCGCAAACACGACACGCTGTTGATGAACGCATTCAGGCTGTCGTAGGCCGACGCGTTCGCCGGTACGAGCGCAGTCACCGTCGTGCTCACCGCGCTGTCGCGTACGAGGGTGATGTCGCCTGGGCCCGTCGGCACGTACACCGCGTCGTCTGCCTGCCTGTCGAACGCGCCCACCTTGTTGCCCACCGCATCCGCGTTCGCATCGCCATTCACGATGAACGTGTACGGCGTTCCCGACCGCCCCAAATAGATCCCCGACAGCGCGAAGCCCCACGGTAGATTCTTCGTTGCCGTGATCGTGATCTTGTTGGGGATGTTGTACGTCGAGATCGCGAGGTTGCGCGACGCCAGCGTTCCGTCCACCGTCGAGAAGCCGTAGTTCGACACCGACTGCGCATCACGCAGCGACAGATAGTCCTTCGCATCCATGTGCGTGTACGCCGCGCCGAGCTCCATTCCGTGCGACCAGGACTTCTGCACCTGCATCGTCCCGATATACGTGCGGTCGCCACTCTTGTTCGCGTTCCGCAGAATCGGTCCGTACGCGCTCGACACGATGCTCGGCGTCACCGTCGGCACCGATCCCTTCTTCGAGGTCGCCGCGATCGTCCCATACATCACGCGTCCACCCTCGCCGCTCAGCGTTCCTACCGGTCCGGCGAGGTTGTCGTCCGTGATGTAGAGCGAGTTCATTCCATGGATGTACGTGAAGTCCACCGAGCCGACCATCCCGTACGGCAGCTGCTGGTCAGCGCCGAGCGCGACTTTGGTGCTCTGCGGCAGCTTAAAGTCCTTCACGAAATACGACAGCGATGCCGCGCTTGGCGTGAAGCCCGTGGTGCATGCATCGGGCTGCGCATTCGGATCGGCGACGAAGTTCGGCACGCCTGCGCCCGAGCAATTTAGGAGCAGCGCGCCCGTTCCCGTGTTCGAGTACGCGAACGACAGCCAGCTGTACGGATCGCGCCCGGTGAAGATCCCAACACCGCCGCGAATTGCCGTTCCCTCTCGCACATCCCAATGGAAGCCCAGGCGCGGCGAGAAGTGTGTAACCGGATTGATGAACTCACTCGTATTGATGCCAAAGCGGCTCGCCGCAAGCGAGTCGTTCTGCCTCGGCGCGTCCGGGAACGACGAGCGATCGAGGCGAAAGCCGAGCGTCACGACGAATTTCGGTGTGATATTCCACGCATCCTGCGCATAGGCCGAGAGCTCGTGCACGCCGAAGTCGGACGTCGCGGCGCCCGGCTCGAGCGCGAGGTTACGCATGAAGCGCGACGGGCGCCCGGCCGCGAGCGAATCGAGATCGAGGAAGACATACTGCCCGATCTCGTTCGAGAAGTTGCTGAAGGTGAAGTGCATCAGCTCGGCCGCGGCGCCCACCGTCACCGTGTGGTTCCCAAATGCGCGCGTGAGATTGTCCGTGAGCTCGGCATCGCGCTGGCGCAGCCGCAGCAGTTGGCTCGACGGATCCGCGCCGGCGATCAGCCGGGTGCCGGCGGCGCCGACGTTCTGAACGAAGATCGCAGGCGCGTCGCTGGCGGCGCTGCGCGGCTCGTTCGTCGTCGCGTAGCCGGCGAGCAACTCGTTCGAGTAGTCGCCGAACAGCGTCGTCCACTTCCCGTGTCCCGCCCACGTGCGCGCCGCGGGGGCGAACGCCGCCGACGTCAGGCGATAGTCGCCATTGATCGCGCGCGCCGGCGCGATCGAGTCCTGCGTGATGCCGTGCGCATAGTTGATGCTCAACTCTGCAGTGCCGGTCTTTCCGGTAACGGCCGTGATCTTGGCGAAGACGCTCTGCGCATCGCTCGATGTGTTGAACGCGCCGAAGCTGCCGGGTGCGATCCCATAGCCGTTCAGGATGTCCGAGAATCGCTGCGCACTATCTGCGGTTATCCCGACGTTGCTCGTCGAGCCGATCGTTGGCCCCGAGAACGGCGTCCGCCGATGACGAAACTCGCCGGCCGCGAAGAAGTGCAGCTTGTCCTTGATGATCGGACCACCTATCGAGCCGCCGTACTGCTCGACGTTGAAGTCCGGGCTCCCATGTCCCGCCGTGTCGTTACCCGCGATCCCCTGGCCCTGATAGAAGCCGAGAAGCGAACCGTGAAAGTCGTTCGTCCCGGACTTCGTGATCGCGTTAATCTGCCCTCCGGTGAAGCTCCCCCGCCGAATGTCGAAGGGCGCCGTCTGAATCTGGAACTCCTGCACAGCCTCGAGCGGTAGCGAGCGTGCGCCCTCCTGTCCGCCCGGCGTTCCGCTTCCACGACTCAGGCCGAAGTAGTCGTTGTCACTCGCGCCATCGACCTGGATGTCGTTCATCCGGTTGTTCGCACCCGACACCGACGTTGCCGTCACCTCCGGCGCCGTCTGGAGGAGCTCGGTGAAGTCGCGGCTCAGCATCGGGAGCTTGTGGATCGAGCTGTCGCTCACCGTGTGCGATGCGCCCATGTGCGACTGCGTGAGCAAGGGACTCTGCGCCTTCACCTCCACCTCGGACAACTTCGCCGTGTCCGGCGAGAGCACGAGCGACAGTGTGTAACGCTGACCGAGCGTCAGCCTGATGCTGTCGCGCGCGGCCGAGAGGCCGGTTGCGCGCGCCTCGACGCGATACGGTGCGCCCGGCGAGAGATGCTCGGCAGAGAAGCGCCCGCCCGCATCGGTTCGCAACTCGAGGTGCGCGCCGGTGCGCCCATTGATGATCACGATCCGAGCGGCGATCGGTGTGCCGGCGCTGTCGGGGACGCGCGCGGTGCCATCACGTGTAATTCCATCGATCGCGGCGTCGGCAACGCCTTGTGCTTCGAGTGACGTGGCCGCGAGGATCGACGCGACCCCGGCGATGAAGAACGCAGATCGAGGACGCAGGACGAGGCTGGGTTTGGCGTGGGTGGGAACGGGAGGAGGGATTGTACGCCGATCCGGCTCGATATGCAACACGTTGCCTATCGGGAATTCGTAACCCCTACCCTCCCTGGTACCCGGCTCGACCCCTGTTACGCGCTCTCCGGGCGGAGAGCTAAGCGCGGAGCAGCTTTCGCGCGGCGATGTCGCTTGCGGCGACGATCGCTTGATGCCACTCGTGGTAGACGAGGATCAGGCGGCGCGCGAGCGGCGTGAGCTTCGCGCCGCCGTGATCGGATCCGCCGCGTGAGATCTCGAGAATCGGAGCGCCGAGCGTGCGCTCCATCTGGCGGATGCGATTAATACAGGTGCGATAGCTCATGTCGCACTGGTCGCAGGCGCCGCGAATCGTGCCGGCGACGTCGACGGCCTCGAGGAGCCGGATGTAGCGCGGGCCGACGAAGAATTCGCCGTCGCAGGTGAGCCAGCCCTTGAGGCGCGTCTGGACGCGGCCGTCGAGGAGCCTCGGCGCGCTGCTCGGAACGGACGCGCGCTTCGTCTTTCCGGCGCGCGATGGTGCGCGCCGAGCGGTGGTCGTTTTTCGTGCGGCGGAAATCGACATAAGTTGAAAGTGCATTCCGTTCGCACCGAATGGAAGCACGAAGAACATTCCAACTCGATGTCGACAATGAACTCGAAGCGCACGCTCCTGCTCACAGTGCTCCTGGCCGCTTTGGCGTGCACGAAGCACGATGTGGCGTCTCCCGCCGACTCCACGATCGTCGTCTTCAACGCCGGCAGCCTCGCGCGCCCGTTGCGCGCTGCGCTCGACTCGTTCACCGCAGGCACGAGCATCAAGATCGAGCAGGAGAACGCGGGGAGCATCGAGACTGCACGCAAGCTCACGGAGCTGCACCGCATTCCCGATCTCGTGGGCTCTGCCGACTACCAGGTCTTTCCGAAGTATCTGATCCCGGGACAGACGAGCTGGTACGCGCGCTTCGCACGGAATCGCATGGTGCTCATGTTCTCGCCGAAGTCGAAGTCCGCGTCGACTATCGACTCGACGAACTGGTACAAAGTGCTCGAGGAGAAGGGCGTGCAAACCGGTAGATCGGATCCGGCGCTCGATCCGAATGGCTATCGCTCGCTGGTCGTCATGCGGCTCGCTGAGCTCTACTACAAACAGAAGGGACTCACCGATCGCCTCATCGCCAACTCGGCCGCCCACGTCGTGCGACCGAAAGAGGTGGACCTCATGGGCCTTTTGCAGGCGGGCGAGATCGACTACGCGTGGTCGTACGAGTCGGTGGCTCAGGCGGCGAAGATGCCGTACGTCACGCTCCCGCGCGCAATCGATCTCAGCGATCCGGCGGACTCGGCGCAGTACGCGCTCGCGTCGGTAAAGCTGCCCGGCAAGACGCCTGGCGATTCGCTCGAGCTCAAGGGGGAGCCGATTTTGTACGGCTTCACCGTTCCGCGCGACGCGCCGCACAGGGCGCTCGGCGAGAAGTTCGCGGCTTTTCTAATCTCCGACGCGGGGAAGAGGATTCTGGCACGCGAGCACCTCGACGCGCTGGCGACGCCGGTTTTTGTCGGAGACTCGATCCCTGCATCGCTTGCGGTAAAGTAAGAGCTGATACCAGTGCTTGTTCTGCGCGGTTACCGGACTCGGCAGAGCGGGAGGGAGCGAGGAGCACCCCCAACACCAAAGCGAAGAGCCAGCTACGCAACCGCGAACACTCGCTTCGCGCTCTCGAGCGCCTCGACCAGCTGGTCCACATCGTTCTCGTCGTTGTAGATGTAGAACGACGCGCGCGCCGTCGCCGCCACACCGAGCCTGCGCATTAGCGGCTGGGCGCAGTGGTGCCCGGCGCGGATGCAGATGCCGCGCTCGTCGAGCAGCGTCGCCAGGTCATGCGGATGGATGGCGCCGACGGTGAAGCTCAGCACCCCGCTTCGCTCCGACCCGCTCGGCCCGTGCACGCGCACATCGTCGAGCGCCGAGACGCGCTCGTACGCGATCCGTACCAACGCGCGCTCGTGCGCCACCACCGCGTCCATTCCGATCGCCGTCAGATAGTCGCACGCCGCCGCAAGGCCGACCGCGCCCGCGACGTTCGGCGTTCCCGCCTCGAGACGGTGCGGCAACACGTTCCACGTCGTGCGCTCATCGCCGACGAAGGCGATCATGTCGCCGCCCGTCTGGTATGGCGGCATCGCGTCGATAGCCTCGCGTCGCCCGATCAGCACACCGGTGCCCATGGGCCCGAGCATCTTGTGCGCGCTCGCCGCATAGAAGTCGACGCCAAGCGCGTCGAAGGCGACGGACATGTGCGGTGCGGCCTGCGCCCCGTCGCACACCGTCAGCGCGCCGACACCTCGTGCGATCGCGACGATCTCCGACACCGGATTGATCGCGCCGAGTACGTTCGACACGTGGTTGAACGCGATGACTTTCGTCTTCCCGCTCACGAGCTTCGCCAGCGCCTCGACGTCCGCGCGGCCATCCGCCGCCAGCGGGCAGATCGTGAACTGCGCGCCGCGTTCGATCGCGAGCTGCTGCCACGGAACGAAGTTCGCGTGATGCTCCGCGCCGGTGACGATCACCTCATCCCCGGCGCCGAGATTCGCTCGTCCCCATGCACTCGCCACCATGTTGAGACTATCCGTCGTCCCACGCGTGAAAATCACGCACACCTCATCGCTCACGCCGAAGAATCGCGCGACGGCGCTACGCGCGCGCGCGTACCGTTCGGTCGCGCGCGCCGAGAGCGCGTACGCGCCGCG
>JBDTXL010000012.1:0-1955 GCA_040006195.1 Gemmatimonadota bacterium
CGAGCACCGACCACTCGGTTGCGATCGTGCTCGGAAGTTGCGCTTCACCCGGGGCTACGAGCATGACGCTGGCCAACATCTCTGCTAGCAGCTCCGGTCAGGCGACGATTCCTTCGACGTCCGTGCCCGATGCAATAGTGACCGCGGGATACGCAATCGTGTTTTACGCGACCACGAGCAGCACCAGTGCGATCATCGCGTGTGGCGACTTGAGCTAACACGAGGAAGGTGGCCACGCCGTCCGGTGCTCGAGCGTCATCTCGCGCACTATGCGTCGGCCGACTGGAGTCGGCCGACTGGATGTGCCCGAGTTCCATCAGGAACGGGCAGCACATCACCGACATCGCTTCGAGATGATCTTCCGCCGCATCGCCAAAGATGCGCGGTTCGCCCGCCCGGCAGGACCCGAACACGGTTACTTTCCACACGCTCCGACACACGTTCACGAGCTGGCTCGGTCGCGAGCGGCGTCGCCTTCTTCACGATTGCTATGCGCATGGGTCACTGCTCAATCGACGTGGTGGCGCGTGTTTACGATCACCTCTCCCCAACCTCAAGCACCGAGAGATGGCCCAGCTCGGGGCATGGCTCGGCTCGCTAGATTGGCGAACGAGGCACCGTGATCCGCGCGCAACCCTAATCGGCCACAGGCTGCCCCAAGTAGCGCCCCACGTACCCGGTTTATGAGGCATTTCCGTGGCTCCCCAGTTCATCTATGTAATGAAGGACCTCCGCAAAGTCGTCCCGCCAAGCCGGGAGATTTTGCGCGGCATCTATCTCTCCTTCTATCCCGGCGCAAAGATCGGCGTGCTCGGCACCAACGGCGCGGGAAAGTCGACGCTGCTCCGCATCATGGCGGGCGTCGACCAGGATTTTCAGGGCGAGGCGTGGGCGGCGAACAATACGCGCATCGGCTACCTGCCCCAGGAGCCGCTGCTCGATGCCACGAAGGACGTGAAGGGGAACGTCGAGCTCGCGGTGACGAAGAAGCGCGCGCTGTTGACGAAGTTCGAAGCCATCTCGATGAAGTTCGCCGAGCCGATGAGCGACGACGAGATGACGAAGCTGCTCGAGGAGCAGTCGAAGGTGCAGGAGCAGATCGACTCGCAGAATCTGTGGGAGCTCGATCGCAGCATCGAGATCGCGATGGATGCGCTGCGGCTTCCGCCGTCGGACGCGGATGTGAGCCGGCTCTCGGGAGGCGAGAAGCGACGCGTCGCGCTGTGCCAGGTGCTCCTCGATCAGCCCGACATGCTGCTCCTCGACGAGCCGACGAACCATCTCGACGCCGAGAGCGTCGCGTGGCTCGAGCGCTATCTCGCGGAGTTCCCGGGAACGGTCGTCGCGATCACGCACGATCGATACTTCCTCGACAACGTCGCGCAGTGGATTCTCGAGCTCGATCGTGGCAGCGGAATTCCGTACGAGGGCAATTACAGCGCGTGGCTCGAGCAGAAGCGCGTGCGGTTGCAGCAGGAAGAGAAAAGCGAGTCGGCGCGCCAGCGGTCGCTGCAGCGCGAGCTCGAGTGGGTGCGGCTCGCGCCGCGCGCGCGGCAGGCGAAGAGCAAGGCGCGCATTCAGAAGTACGAGGATCTCGTCGCGAGCGACACGTTCGAGAAGGTCTCGCAGAACGAGATTATTATTCCGCCACCGCCGCGTCTTGGAAATGATGTCGTGATCGCGAAGGACGTGAAGAAGAGCTTTGGCGACAAGCTGCTCTTCGAGAATCTCACCTTCTCGCTACCGCGCGGCGGCATCGTCGGCGTGATCGGACCGAACGGCGCGGGGAAGACGACGATGTTCCGGATGATCACCGGCGAAGAGAAGCCGGATTCGGGAACGATGATCGTCGGTGATACGGTGCAGGTCGCGTACGTCGATCAGGGGCGCGAGCTGAACGGCGAAAATACCGTGTACCAGGAAGTGAGCGGCGGGCTCGACACGATCGCGGTGGG
>JBDTXL010000013.1:0-6286 GCA_040006195.1 Gemmatimonadota bacterium
GC
Organism: Gemmatimonadota bacterium; assembly: GCA_040006195.1. Taxonomy (GTDB): domain Bacteria; phylum Gemmatimonadota; class Gemmatimonadetes; order Gemmatimonadales; family Gemmatimonadaceae; genus FEN-1250. Next base: position 3 of record JBDTXL010000013.1, read on the forward strand.
CGAAGCGCATCCGCGACCACCGGGCGCACGGGCAGCGTGCGCGACTTCGCGGCGCCGGCGCGCAGCATCGGCTCCGCGAAGTCGGCGCCGATTACCTGTCCCGCAAACTTCGGCTCGCGCGCGATTGCGGCGCCGATGTCGAGCGTTCCCGCGCAGAGATCGACGTAGGTGCCCCGGGGATCGCGCTGCCATTCGAGCGCCGCGATCGCGCGTCGGCGCCATCCGCGATCGATGTTCGCGCTCAGAACGTGGTTGAGAAAATCGTAGCGGGGCGCGATCTCCGAGAAGATGCGGCGCACGTAGGCCCGCTTTGCGCGTCCGCCCCGGGCCGCGGAGAGCGCCTCCTCCTCCTCGGTTATGGTGGACATCCAGTGAAAAGTGCCGGAGCCCCACTGAGGGCGCAAGCGCTCACGCTGGCTCACGTTAGGGGCGCGCCTTACCTTATACGCGACGAGCGAGATCCTCAGCGCTGTCTCTTTCTCCTGATGAATGGCCCTCGCTCTCGATCTCCGTAACCGTCCGGATGCCGATGTCGCTGCGCTCGCGAAAGAAGGGCGCGAGCCGGCCTTTCGGGAGCTGGTACGGCGGTACGAGCGGCCCGTCTTCTCGCTGATCTTCCGCATGGTCCGCGACCGGGAGATGGCGGAGGATCTGGCCCAGGACACCTTCATCAAGGTCCTCAACAACATTGATCGCTACCGGCCCGAGTTTAAACTGTCGAGCTGGCTGTTCAAGATCGCCAACAACGTTACCATCGATCATCTCCGCCGGAGACAGCTGGCTACGGTAAGCCTCGATGGCTCTCCGCACGCCGCTACGGCCGCCGAGGCGCAGGCCACATCTCTGGACGTCGAGTCGCGCGGGCAGTCCGCGCTCGAAGCCATCGAGGCCCGTGAGCTCGGCAGCGCCATCGAGCAGGCGATAGGCAAGCTCCGCCCCGAATACCGCTCCTGCATCCTCCTCCGGCACGTCGAGGGGCGCTCCTACGAAGAGATCGCCGCCACCCTCGATCTGCCCCTGGGAACCGTCAAGACCTACATCCACCGCGCCCGCCACGAGCTCCGTGAGGCGCTTGAGGATCTGCGCGAATGACCCGATTCGACGCTTCTGAAACCTGCCCGGTACGGCCCTCGTATGACCCAGTGGAGGAATAGTGGAACGACACCTACTGCCTGAAGAGATCGACCTGCTGCTGGACGGCGAGGTCGGATTCGGAACACCGCCGCTCAAGGCGCATGTCCGAAGCTGCGCTGTTTGCACGAAGGAGCTGGAGGGCGCACGCGCGCTCGTCCGGCAGCTCGAGCATCTGCCGCACATCGCCCCGTCCCCGCTGTTCGCGGTTCGGGTCATGGAGCGCGTGCAGCTGTTCGTGCCCTGGCACGTGACGCTCCTCGACTCCGTGCGCGGCCTCATTCCGCAATCACGCGCCCTTCGCTTCGCCGCGGCGGGCATGTTCGCGTCCATCGCGATCGTGTTCACCGTCGTCTCGGCTTGGGTCTTCACGCGGATCGACGCGGTGATGTTCACCGCCGACCTCGTGCTCGAGCGCGTGCGCAATGCCGCGCTCGGCGCTCTCGGCAGCGGGATCTCCGCGCTCTTCGGCGAAGCGGCTCGACCGCTGCTCGCTGGCGGGGCGATGGGGCTCGTGCTCGCTGCGCTTCTCCTGGTCGTCACCGGTGCGGCCGCTGCAACGATGATTCGCGTGGCGGCCGTTCGTGCGCGCGGGCGCTAGCGTGCGTGGCGTGCGGCGCGGTGCGATCGCGCTGCTCGTCGTTGCGATCGGTGCAGATTCGGGAAGGGCGCAGACCAGCACCGATTCCGCTCGCGCACTCGATCCGATCGCCGCTTCGCTGGACTCGCTGCATCGCGATGCCAATGGGCTCTCGCTCGATCGCGCGGCGGTGAGTGCGAGCGCACACACCGTCGAGGCCACCGAACATCTCACCGGCGATGTCGCGAGCTGGCACGGCCCGCTGGAAGTTCGCGGCACGGTCGACGGCAACGCGGTCGCGATCGGCAGCGACGTCGTGATCCTCCCCGGCGGACACGTGCGCGGCGATGCTCTGTCGGTGGGCGGGCAGGTGCGCATGGCTGGCGGTCTCGTGGATGGCGAGTCGCGCTCGATCAGCGCCTTCAGTGTCGGCGCGATCACCGGCGAGCAGCTCACTCCCGCGCAGGCGCTCAAGCGATCGCTCTCGCTCGCGGTCGCCTGCTACCTGATTCTCGTCGCGATGGCGCTCGCCGTCGCGATTGGCGCGCGTACACATCTCGAAACGATCGCGACGACGATTCGCACCGACTTTTCGCGCTCCTTTCTCTTCGGCCTCCTCGGCGAGGTCGCCGCAGTTCCACTGTTCGTGCTCTCGATGATTGCGCTCGCGATCACGCTCGTCGGCATTTTGCTCATTCCGTTTGCCGCAGTCGCATACGCGCTCGGCGTGCTTGGCGCGACCGCGCTGGGCTTCCTGGCGATGTCGCTGCTCATTGGCGATGCATCGATGAGGGGAGAGAGCTACGTGCGCGACCCGCGGCCGGTGGTGAGCCATCTGATCGCGGGGCTCTCGATCTTTCTCGTACTCTGGCTGCTCGCTGGCGGCGCGTCGTTCATGGGGCTTGCAGGCAGCGTACTTCGCCTGCTCGCGTTCCTCTGCACCTGGATTGCGGCGACCGTTGGCCTCGGCGCAACGATCATCACCCGTGCGGGAACGCGGTCGCCGGTGTCGCTGCCGCAGATGCCTCCACCGCCGGTTGAATCGTACGCGTGGCAAACGCCCACGCCCGTCTCCGGAGTCGCCGCCGCGCGACGCCCGACGCCGGCGCCGAGGGCGAGCGAGCCATGAAGACGCTCCTGTTGGTACTTGTGTCGATGTTTGCGGTCGGTGCCCCGGGCGACACGGGAAGCTGGCGCTCGCTCGCCGCGAGCCGACCACGCGGCACCGTGGACAGTCTCCACGTCGTTCTCCGCTACGACGCCGGAACGCTCACGGTCGGTGCCGCGGCGGCGCCGCTGCTTTATGACGCGAAGGCGAAGTTCGACGCGAACCAGCAGCGCATCTCGCGAAGCTACAACGCGGTCTCGCACACGCTTCGCGTTGGCCTCGACAGCTCGACGATGCGTACTGGTGCGCGCCACTCGACACGCAAGCGGAGCGACGGTGGCCGTCTGGATCTCGCGCTCGCAGCGGGAATTCCCGTAGACCTCGATCTCGACCTCGGGACCACGCGCGCGATGCTCGATCTGAGCGCGCTGTGGGTGGACGCGGTGCGCGTGTCGGCGGGCGCCACTGAGGCCGAGCTCACGTTCGGTAGTGCGAATCCCAAGCCGATGCGTGATCTGTTCGTGGACGCTGGCGTCGGGAGCATCACGATCCACTCCCTCGGCAATGCCCGAGCCCAGCGCGCGACGATCGCGAGCACGGTTGGCGCCGTCGATCTCGACATGGCGGGCGAGTGGACGGGCGACATGCCCATTACGCTCCGAATCGCGCTTGGCTCCGCCACGCTCCGGGTTCCGCGCGACGTGGGCGTCTCACTGCACCTTGCGCGCCGAATCGCCAGCATTGATTCGGAGGGCTTCACCGAGCGCGACGGCGTCTCGTACAGCACCGGCTACGAGCAGGCGAGGCGCCACGTGATCGTGGACGGCAGCGCCACGCTGGCCAACGTCGACATCGTCTGGAAGGACTGAGCGGCCAACTTCTTGCTTTGCCCTCTGGTTTCCGAACTCCTAAGAGGGCTGCGATGCGTTGGACACCCGGCGGTGAGAGCTCCAATGTTGAAGATCGTCGCGGAGCGAGCGGCGGCGGTGGCGGTTTCGGCGGTATCCATCTCGGTATCGGCGGCACGATCATCGTGCTCGTCCTGAGCTTGGTCTTTCACCGCAATCTGTTCACGCTGCTCGGCAATGGAGGTGGCGCGCCGGCGACGACGACGGCGTCGGGTGACGCGGCTCCTCCGGCGAGCGAGTCGCCTCAGGAGCACAAGGAAGTGCAGTTCGTTTCCTTCGTGCTCGACGATGCGCAGCAGACCTGGGCGGCGATTCTCCCCAAGGAAGGTGCGACGTATCACGATGCGAAGCTCGTGCTCTTCCGCGACGGTGTGCAGTCGGGGTGCGGACAGGCCGAGACGGCGATGGGCCCGTTCTACTGCCCACTCGATGAGAAGCTCTACATCGACCTCGGCTTCTACGACGAGCTTCGCGACAAATTCGGTGCGCCCGGCGAGTTCGCGCAGGCGTACGTGCTCGCGCACGAGCTCGGGCACCATGTGCAGCACCTGGAAGGGATCGACGCGCAGATGCGCAAACTTCAGAAGCAGCATCCCGATCAGGCGAACGAGCTGTCGGTGCGGCTCGAGCTGCAGGCCGACTGCTACGCGGGCGTGTGGGGACACTCGACGCAGCAGCGCCAGCTCCTCGATCCGGGCGACATCCAGTCGGGGCTGCAGGCCGCCGCATCGGTCGGCGACGACCGCATGCAGAAGATGAGCACGGGCCATGTATCGCCCGACTCCTTCACGCACGGCACCTCCGCGCAGCGCGAAGCGTGGTTCAAGAAGGGCTTCGACAGCGGCGATCCAAAGGACTGCGACACGTTCTCGTCGAACGCGGCGTAGCGTCCGCGCCGTTTTTCGTTTTGTCCGGTTTATCAAGTTGTCAATGCTCGTGTTCGAGCGCGGCCCATCCCTTGCCTTTCTCCACGCATGACGGTGCGGCGGAGAAAGCGATGATCATCAAGGGATTCCGGGTCGGTCCGCTGCTCAGGACCACCGGAAAAGAGATTCTCAACGACAACGTGCTCGGGCTCGCTGCGCAGGCCGCTTACAACGCGTTCTTCTCGATCTTTCCCTTCTTTCTCTTTGCCGCGCCGCTGCTCTCGCTCTTCGGCGACAAGCAGAAGACGTTTACCTGGCTCATGAATCAGCTCGCGTCGATCGTCCCAGGCGAGGCGATCGATCTCGTGCGCAGCGTCATCAAGGACGTCGTCTTTTCGAACAACGCGCCGGGAATTATTTCCGTCGGCGCGGTCCTCGCGCTCTGGTCCGGATCGGCGGTGTTCGGCGCGCTCATCAATACGCTCAACACCGCGTACAACGTCACGGAGACGCGGCCGTGGTGGAGGCGCATTCTCCTTCAGCTCGCATGCGTGCTCGCGCTCGGGCTGCTCACCGGCATAGCTAGCATCGTGATGCTCGCGGGTCCCGAGCTCGCGAAGGGAATCGGCGAGCGCCTCGGGCTCGATCGGATCTTCGTTCTCGCGTGGACGATCGCGCAGTATCCAGTCGCGATCGCGATGATCGTCGCCGCATTCTTTCTCGTCTATCGCTTTCTGCCGAATCTCAAGCAGCAGCCGCGGCAGATTCTCGTCGGCGCGATCGCAGCGACGATTCTCTGGATCGGCGTCACCCTGCTCTTCCGACTCTACGTCACCGATTTCGGATCATACAACAAGACGTACGGCACTATCGGCGGCGTGATCGTGCTGCTCACGTGGATGTATCTGACGATGATCGTGCTGCTCGCGGGCGGCGAGCTCAACTCCGAGCTGCACAACGGCACCGGCGCGACCGAGCCGCGGCGTGGCGCCGTCTACGCCGGGCGCGTGGTGACGTCGGCGAATCCAGGGCGCTCGTCGATGGACATGCCGCTCAACCTGTCGTCGTCGCCCACACAACTCGCTTCCATCGTCCCCACTTCCACAGCACCATCATCGCCAGCCCCCGACCCAGAGCGGTGATCGAGATCGTCCACCAGATGCCGGTGGTGCCCCATCGCGATGCCGCCCATGCGGCGAGCGGAATGCGGAGCGCTGTGAGCGCCGTCGAAGTGATCATCGGCGGCAGCGTGTCGCCCGCCCCACCAAGCGCGCCCTCGAGCACGAGTTCCGCGCCAGCGAAGAGCGTCGACACCGCGCCGATCCGAAGATAGCGCGCGCTCTCGGCGATCACCGCCGGATCGCTCGTGAACACCATCGCGAACTTCGTCGCCAGCGAATATTCGGCGATCGCGGCGATTAGTCCGATCGTCATTGCGAAACCCGTCGCGATCCACGCCGACCGCTCCGCTCGCTCGACCTGGTTCGCACCGAGATTCTGCCCCACGATCGCGGCTGCAGCCGCACCGAATCCGATCCCCACCATGTACGACCAGCTCTCCACGCGGTGGCCCACGCCGAGCGCGGCGAGCGCGGGGGTTCCGAACAGCGTCGTGGTACGCGTGAGGAAGACGTAAATCACGCTGAACACCACGCCGGTGAGCGCGGTCGGCAGTCCCACTCGCACGATCG
>JBDTXL010000014.1:0-2328 GCA_040006195.1 Gemmatimonadota bacterium
GTGATCGTGCCTGAAATGATCGAGCTCGTGGAGCAGGCGGTCGCGATCGTTCACCGAATCGAGCCCGGTCACCGCGAGCGAATCGATGATCACCGGCGGCCCTTCGGTGATCCCGAGGCCGACCGCAACGGCGCCGGTGCCGGCGGGCTGCACGGATGTCTTCACGGCTGTCTTGTAATAGCCGCGCAGCCGATAGAAAAGGCGGATGCGGACCGCGTCGCGCGAGAGCTCGAGGGTGTCGAGGCAGCGTCGAGAGCCGATCGGCAGATGCAGATGGCGGCGCGCGAAGCTCGACGGCGAGGTCACGATCACGCTCGCCAACTCCGCACTTTCGAAGTGCTGGTTGCCGTTGAAAGTGACGGCGCGGACCTCGAGATCACCGGGGTCGCAGGCGATGTCCTGGGCCCGCAAAACGCCGGGAGATGCGACCGGAAGGGCTATGAGCAGCGCGGCGAGAAATACCCGTCGCATCACCCGCGTGTGCGCGCGGGCGGCATGGTCGCCAGGGCCGGCTCGGGCACAAGCGGCGCACGTTCGGCCATGATCCTGGCGACGTAGAAGACGGCGAGCCCAGCCCCCACTCCCAGCGCGATGGCGGGAAGAAGCGCGCGGCCGCGAACTGGCAGCCGATCATCGTAGCCGGCGACGGATACGTCGCGCGTCCCGTTCGTTTCCGTCATTGACACCCTTGCGTGTACGCCGCGACTCTCTGCTTTCCGGACCACCCGGTACTTACGACTGCTACACTGTCTGCACGAGGATGGTACCGGGTCCCCGCTGCTTCGCGCGACGCTTCACTTCTGCCGCCAGCGATCCAATGTGCCCCGTCGATATCCATCTGTCCGGCCCGATCTGCAGTACCGCCGCAGAGAGCCGCGCGATCGGAAAATCTCTCGCCCGCCCTTCCCGGTCGACGCCGGTGAAATGGCCGCGACGCACCGCCTCCTCGCCCACCGCACGCTTCGCCACATCGACGAAGCGCAGCGCACACTCTCGCGCGATCGCCAGCGCGCGCTGCACCGAGGTGACCGCGATGAAATCGTCGCCGCCAATGTGGCCCACGAAATCCGTCGGCGTTCCCGTCGTCTCGATCGCCCCGCGTATCGCCTGCCCCATGTCTCGAATCACCATGTCGGCGATCGAGAATCCGAACGTGTCCGCAAACGGCTTGAAGTTGTCGAGATCGATGTAGCAGATTGCGAACGAGTCTCCCTTCTCCGCTCGCCGTTCGATCTCCTCTTCGATCGCCTTTCCGCCGGGCAGCCCGCTCGTCGGATTTCGATCGCCTTCACGGCGCACGATCCTGAGCAACGCGACGATCCGCGCGCGAAGCTCACGCGGGTCGAACGGCTTCGCCAGATAATCGTCCGCACCTGCATCGAATGCCGCGACCTTCGCCGCGATGTCTCCTTGCGCCGTGAGCATCAGGATCGGGATGCGCGCGGTGAACGGATTGAGCTTGACGGCGCGGCAGACGTCGAGTCCGCTCATCCCCGGCATGACGAGATCGAGAACGAGCAGATCCGGCTCGCGTTCCTGGATGGACGCGAGCGCGGACAGTCCGTCGGCTGCCAGATCGGTCTCATGCCCCGCCGATTGGAGGACCTCACGCACCAGCAGGCGCATGTCCTCGTTGTCGTCGACGCACAGGACGTAACTCACGATTGACGCTTCACTTGGGGCCCGATAAGTTCACCCGAATAGTACTGCTGTGTCAACGTCGTAGCCACGTGAAGGCGACGCGCGGGCGCGCTCCCACACGAGCTCCGCAATGTCACCGTTTTGCACTCGATCCAAATTCGCCGCGCTCCTTCTGCTCGCCGCCTGCAAAGGCGGTGATGCCGCGCCGCGCCACACCCTCGTCGACGCGCGCGACCGCTACGATCCCAAATCTCTCGACCCCGCCCTGTCCACCGATGTTCCAACGGGACGGGCCGTGTCGTATCTGTTCGACGGACTCACCCGCTTCAGCCCCGATGCGAAGGTCGGGCCAGCCCTCGCGACACGATGGGAAGTGACCCCCGACGGCCGCACCTATCTCTTCCATCTGCGCGCCGGCGTTCGCTTCCACGACGGCTCGCTATTCCACGCCTCGGACGTCGTGCACAGCTTCACTCGCGTGCTCGATCCCTCGAACAAATCGGGCCGGCCGTGGCCGCTGTATCCGATCGCGGGCGCACGAGCCTTCGCCGCCGGAAGAGCCGCGACCGTGGCGGGCGTCACGGCCCTCGATGACAGCACCGTTCGCATCGCGCTTGATACCGCGCTCGCGATCTTTCCAAAGTTACTCGCGATGCCGGTCGCATCGGTGGTTCCGGCGAAGATTTC
>JBDTXL010000015.1:0-1955 GCA_040006195.1 Gemmatimonadota bacterium
AGCAGCACGCTCTCCGTCAGCACCTGGCGAAGGATCACCGAACGGCTCGCGCCGACGGCCGTGCGCACGGCGACCTCCTTCGCACGGAGCGTCGAGCGGGCGAGCATGAGATTCGCCACGTTTGCACACGCGATGAGCAGCAGGCATGCAACGGCACCCGCCAACAACACCAGCGAGCTTCGCGAGCCTTTCACGATCGTGTCCTGCAGATTCTGAATCCCCACCAGCCGCTCCGCCCCCGTCGCCGGATAAAGCTCTTTCAAGTGCGTGACGACCGTCTGCAGCTCCGACAGCAGCTCACCCGTGGTCGCACCCCGGGCGAGGCGCCCCACCCCGGACAGGAAGTGCGCGCCGCGCTGCTCCTCGAACGCGGAGTCCCCCGCCAGCTCGAGCGGGACCCACATATCCATGTCGAATGCCCTGCTCGGATAGCTGAAGCCTTTCGGCATCACACCGATCACCGTGTAGTCCTTTGCGTCGAGGCGTACGGTCTTCCCGATCACCTGCGGATCGCGGCCGAACTCGCGCTTCCATTCGCCGTAGCTGATGACGACCACCTGACCGCGCTTGGGAAGCTCCTCCTCCGCAGTCGGCGCTCGTCCGAGCAGCGGAGCGACGCCGAGCACACGAAAGAGATTCGACGAAACTCGGGCGCCGCGCAGCTGCACGGCCACGTCGTTGCTCCGCAGACTGAAGGCCTCGTCCGTGTACACGGCGAGATCCGCGCGCTTGACCGCGGCGCGCATGTCGACGAAGTCCGGGCCGGACAGCGCACCGGCCTCCGCCTTGCCGCGGCTCGATCCCCACGCCACCAGCCGCTCCGCCTCCGGAAAGGGGAGCGGCTTGAGCAGCACTCCGTTCACGACACTGAAGATCGCCGCACTCGCGCCGATGCCGAGAGCGAGACATACCACGGCGAGAATGGTGAATCCGGGGCGCGAGATGAGCATGCGCTGCGCAAAGCGCAGATCGCGAACGAAGGCTTCCATGTTCAGCCGACCTCGAAGCCCGACTCGCGCAGCTGCACTTCATCGCGCGCGGCTTGCTCCTGATTGAGATCCTCGACGATCAGCCCGTCGAAGAGATGGATCGAACGGTCCGCGTGTCGCGCGTAGCGCGGATCGTGCGTGACCATGATGATCGTCGCGCCCTGCCTGTGCAGATCGCGCAACAGCTCCATCACCGCTTCGCCATTCGTCGAGTCGAGGTTGCCGGTGGGCTCGTCGGCGAGCAGGATCAGCGGCTCGCCCGCAACAGCGCGCGCGACGGCGACGCGCTGCTGCTGACCGCCGGAGAGCTGCGACGGATAGTGTTTCATGCGATGCGACATCCCGACCTTTTCGAGCGCATCGTGCACACGCTTCTTGCGCTCGCTCCCCTCCATGCCGCGATAGGTGAGCGGCAGCTCGACGTTCTCGTAGACGGTGAGATCTCCGATGAGGTTGAACGCCTGGAAGATGAAACCGATCTGCCGATTGCGCACACGCGCACGCTCGGCGGCAGTCAACTTTCCGACCGGCTCGCCGTCGAGGAGGTAGGTGCCATCCGTTGGCGTGTCGAGCAGCCCCAGGATGGACAGGAGCGTAGTCTTGCCGCATCCCGAGGGGCCCGCAATCGCGAGGTAGCCGCCACGCTTCACCTCGAGATGAATCCCCGAGAGCGCGTGCGTCTCCACTTCATCCGTGTAATAGACCTTCGTGATCCCATCGAGGCGCAGCAGCGGAGAGTCGAGCGTCGTAGTTCCGGCTGAGAAGGGCTGAGGCTGTGTGCTCATTGTGATGGCGGGGTGAGGCGTTGTGGAGGAGAGCGGGATATTCAACTGCGTCGAGCGAACGTCATTGCACGCGTACCTTCTCGTGGGAATCCATCGCCGACATGTCGGAGATGATCACGCGGTCGTGTACGTTGAGTCCCTGCTTGATCTCGATCGTGTTCACCGAGCTGCGTCCGAGCTT
>JBDTXL010000016.1:0-7610 GCA_040006195.1 Gemmatimonadota bacterium
GCGCTCGGCATCGGCAACTTCAAGATGAAGCTGCACAAGGAGTGCATCGTGCGGCTGTTCACGCGCAACGACCTCGTTCTCGATGCCGAGACGATCGAGGATGTCGCGAAAGAGCTGATGCAGTAACGAACGCACCGGAGCCCGGGCGTGCTCGCCGTCGGCATCGATCCAGGCACCATCAGCATCGATGTGTGCGCGCTGGACGATGGTGCGCTCGTGCTCGATCGCTCGATACCGACCGCCGAGGCGCTCGCCGATCCGCAGGCGTTCGCGGAGATGCTGCGAGCACTCAACGCTGATCTCATTGCCGGTCCGTCGGGATACGGACTCCCGCTCACCACCGTCGCCAAGGCCGACGATCGCGCGCTCAGGCTCGCCTACCTCGCTGCGCCGGGTGAGCATGGCGGCATCGGCGGGCTGCGCGCGCTCGCGGCTGCGATGGTTGCGGCCGAGCTGCCGGTGGTGTTCACGCCGGGCGTGATCCATCTCGCATCGGTCCCCGCGCACCGAAAGATCAATCGCGTCGACCTCGGTACCGCGGACAAGCTGTGTGCGGCGGCGCTCGGCATCCGCGAGCAGTCGACGCGGCGAGGGTGCGCGCTCAACGATGTGTCGTTCATCCTCCTCGAGCTGGGCGGCGCCTTCAGCGCGGCGGTGGCGGTGCACGATGGGCGGATAGTCGATGGCGCCGGTGGCAGCGCGGGGCCGATCGGCATGCGCGCAGCCGGCGCGCTCGATGGCGAGGTCGCGTTTCTCGCAGGGATGATCACGAAGGAGCTGCTGTTCACCGGCGGCGTCGAGAGCATCGTCGGACGAAGCAATGTGTCGCTCGAGTCGCTTTCGATGAGCGAGACGCGCGACGAGAGTCTCGCCTGGCACGCGTTCATCGAGAGCGCGGTGAAGGCCGTCGCGGCGCTGTGCGTGTCGGTTCCCGCGCCATTCGAGATCCTGTTGTCGGGGCGTGTGGCGCGGGCACCGAGCGTCGTGCGCGATCTGCATTTGCGGTTGAGCACGATTGCGCCTGTGCGCCGGCTGCACGGCTACGCGACGGTGGCGAAGGAGGCGGCGCAAGGTGCGGCGCTCATCGCGGATGGGCTCGCGGGGGGCCGGCACGCGGTACTCACGGATGTGATGGGCATCCGCGAGGCGAGCGGCACGGTGCTCGATCATCTCAGGATCATCAGCGCGGACTCGGCGCTGCGCCGGCTGGGGCTGTGACGAAAGCTTCACGCGATCGCGTTTTGCTGGCGGGCGTGTCGGTGCGTGCGCTCGCGGAGTCGGCTGCGCGCGCGGGCGCGAGTGTGGTCGCGCTCGATGCGTACGGCGATCTCGATTTGCGCCGAGTCGCGCAGTATGTGGCGATCCCACGAGACGGCAGCGGCGAGTTCGATCAGCTCGCGGTTGCGCGCGCGAGCCGCAAAGTGGGTGCGGAGATCGTCTCTTACGTATCGAGCTTCGAGAACGCACCCGATGCCGTAGCGCTCCTCGCGACTGGGCGAACGCTGATCGGGAACGCGCCCGCGGTGCTGCGTCGTGTGCGCGATCCTCTGGCACTCGCGCGCGCGCTCCCGAGGCTCGGGCTGCGCGGGCCGGTCGTGCGCGCATCGGCTCCTCTCGAGGCAGGCACCGCGCTCGCGACGCGATGGCTTCTCAAGCCGCGTCGCTCGGGGGGCGGCCATGGCATCGTGAGCTGGACGCGCGGAATGGCCGTGCCGCGCTCATCGATCATACAGGAGCGCATCCGCGGCGCGGCCGGCTCGATCATCTTCGCGGCCGATGGCGCCGAGCTCGTGCCGCTGGCGCTCACGCGGCAACTCTCCGGCGACGAATCGTTCGGCGCAACTGGCTTCATGTACTGCGGAAGCATCGTCGAGCCGCATCAGCCCGAGCTCCTCGCGAAGGCCATTGAGCTCGCCTCGCGCGTGACGCGCGAGTTCGAGCTCCGTGGTGTGTGCGGTATCGACTTCATCGCGCACGCGGGAGTGCCGTACGCGATCGAGGTGAATCCGCGACCAACGGCCTCGATGGAGCTCGTCGAGCGCGCGACGGGCTATTCGATCTGGCTCGCGCACGTCGCGGGATGTACGGGCGCTCCACTCCCCGCCGCGCGTACGGCGGCGCTCGCCCACGGCAAGGCCGTACTCTACGCGCGCCAACCCGTGGTGCTCGGCGACACGACCCGATGGCTCGCCGACGACGATGTCCGGGACATTCCGGCGCCCGGCGAGCGCATCGCGCGCGGCAGCCCGATATGCACTATCTTCGCGAGTGGGCGCACGGGCGCCCTCTGTTACGCCGCGCTCGTGCGGCGTGCGCGGATACGGTTTGCGGAGGTCGAGGGACGAATGCGTCGCAGGAGCGCGTGAACGGAGCCGCGCGGATCGAGGAGAATTCCACCTGCCTGGGGTGCGGGTGCGCGTGCGATGACATCGCGGTCGTCATCGACGGCGGTCGCATCACCGAGACGCGCAACGCCTGCGCGCTCGGCGCGCGCTGGTTCGGCGACGGCTCGCTTCCCGGCGCCGTGCTCGGCGGACGCTCGGCCGCCATCGAGGATGTCGTCGCCGAGATCGCTACCGTGCTGCGCTCCGCACGCGCACCGCTGGTGTATCTCGCGCCGGATCTCACGAGCGAGGCGCAGCGCGCCGCGATCGCAGTTGCCGATCAGCTGCGTGCGTTTCTCGACGGCGTGACATCGTCAACTGCGAACGCGGGAATTCTCGCGGCGCAGCGGCGCGGGCGCGCCAGCGCGACGCTCGGCGAGATTCGAAATCGCGCGGACGTCGTAGTGTTCTGGGCCGTCGATCCCGCGCTCGGATATCCGCGCTTCCAGAGCCGCTACGCTCCGAATCCCGTCGGCGTGTATTTGCCGAATGGCCGCAAGGATCGCACGGTCATCGCGGTGGATGTCGGCGGGCAGCGCGGTCCCGACGATGCGGATGTGCGCATCCAGATGACGGCGGACGAGGAGCAGCTCTTTTTGGGCTCGCTGCGCGCATCACTCGCGGGACGAACGGTGGGCGGCGCCTCGATCGTCGCACGCGTGACCGAGCTCGCCACGAGACTCAATCGCGCAAAGTACGCGGTGATCGTGACGGACGCGGAGTCGCCTCCGGAGATCTCGAGCGGCCGCGCCGATGCGCTCATCGCGCTCACGCAGTCGCTCAACGCGACCACGCGCGGCTCGCTCTGCACACTGCGCGGGGGCGGCAATCGCAACGGCATCGATACGACGCTCACCTGGCAGACCGGATTTCCAATGGCCGTCGACTTCTCGCGCGGCGTTCCGCGGTATCAGCCCGAAGACGCCGCGCTGCCTCGACTCGCGCGAGGCGGCATCGATGCCGCGCTCCTGGTCGGAACCGCGTCCGCGATTCCGGGCTCGATAGTGACAGCGCTCGGTGGCGTACGCACTATCCTCGTCGGCCCGCGCGCGAGTGAGAGTCCCATCGACGCAGGCATTCGCGTCGACACCGGCGTGGCCGGCATCCACGAATCCGGCATCGCGTTCCGCACCGATGATCTCCCGCTGCCATTGCGCGCACTTCTGCCCACGCCGCGCGACACGGCATCGCTCCTCAAGGCGCTGGGCGCTGCGATCGCCGCGCAGGGAGCGAGCGCATGACCCAGCTTCGCATCACCGGCGGCGCGATCCACGATCCGGCCAATGGCATCGATGGAGACGTACGCGACATCTGCATCAGCGATGGCCGCATCGTTGCCTCGCTTCCTCCGGACGCGCCCGTGCTGAACGTGAACGGCATGGTGATCATGGCAGGAGGCATCGACATCCATGCGCACATCGCCGCCTCGAGCGTCTCGATGGGCCGCCGTCTCCTCCCCGAAGAGCACGCGCACGATCCCGCGCGCGCGCCCGCGCTCGACGATGGCACGATCCCGCGCTCCGGCACGGGCGGCACCGTGCCGAGCACCTTCACCACTGGCTATCGCTACGCGGGACTCGGCTACACCACCGTCTTCGATGCTGCGGTCGCGCCGGTCGCTGCGCGGCAGACACACGCCGAGTTCGACGATACGCCGATCATCGACGGCGGCTTCTTCACGCTGCTCGGCAACGACGAATATCTGCATCGGCAGATCGCGGCGAATGAAATCGGCCGCGCGAAGGATTACGCGGCGTGGATCCTGAAGTCGACGGGCGCGTACGCGATCAAGGTCGTGAATCCCGGCGGCGTCGAGCTGTGGAAGCGCAACGTGCGCGAGGTGAAGACGCTCGACGATCCGGTGGGCGCGTCGAACGTGACCCCGCGAAGGATTCTCGAGGTGCTCGCGAGCGCGGCCGACGACCTGGGTCTTCCACACCCGGTTCACATCCACTGCAACAACCTCGGCGTCGCCGGCAACGTGGCGATGACGCTCGAGAGCATGCGTGCGCTCGAGGGTCGACGCGCACACTTCACGCATCTGCAGTTTCACAGCTACGGCGGCGAGCGCGGCAAATCGTGGAGCTCGGCCGCCCGACAGGTCGCCGAGTACGTGAATTCGCATCCGGAGGTCACGGGCGATGTGGGGCAGGTGATGTTCGGCGATGCGACGACGCTCACTGCTGACGGTGCCGTCGAGTACCTGCTGCACACGAGCACTGGGAAGAAGTGGGTCAACGCCGACATCGAGCTCGAGACCGGCTGCGGCATCGTCCCCTACACGTACAAGGACAAGGCGGCCGTCGCCTCACTGCAGTGGGTCGTGGGGCTCGAGCTTTTTCTGCTGTCGACGGATCCGTGGCGCATGGTGCTCTCCACCGATCATCCGAACGGCGGATCGTTCATGAGCTACCCCGATCTCATTCGGCTGCTCATGGACCGCGCGTATCGCGACGAAACGCTCAAGAACGTGAATCGGAAGATGCTCGCCGGTAGCGCGCTCGCCGATGGCATCGCGCGCGAGTACACGCTCAACGAGATCGCGATCATCACGCGCGCGGGTCCGGCGCGCCAGCTCGGTCTCAAGCAAAAGGGACAGCTGGGCGTCGGCGCCGATGCGGACATTACGATCTACAGCCGCGATGCCAATTACGCCGCCATGTTCGCGACACCTCGCTACGTGATCAAGGCGGGAACGCTCGTCGTCGAGGAAGGGCAGCTGCGCCGCGCGCCTGCCGGGAAGCGCATCTACGTGCAGCCCGGCTATGATGAATCACTGATGCGCGATCTCGGAAAGTATTTCGAGGCATACTCCGCGATTCAGATCGCGAACTACCCCGTCACCGACCTGCGCGATGCGCCCGTGCCCACCGGAGCGGCGTAATGGACATTCGCGGCGTGCAGATCGATGATACGTTCGCCGAAGCGTTCGGGATGCGCGGTGTGCGCATCATCATCACCGCGAAAAATGAGAAATGGGCACGCGAGTCGGCTAACAAGCTCACGGGGTTCGCGACGTCAGTCATCGCCTGCAAGTGCGAGGCGGCGGTCGAGCGCGAGCTCGCGCCGGATGAGACTCCGGACGGGCGTCCGGGAATCAGCGTGCTTCTCTTCACGATGGATTCGGACTCTCTCCCGAAGCGCGTGATCGAGCGCATCGGGCAAACGGTGCTGACATGTCCGACCACCGCGTGTTTCGATGGTCTCCCCGATGCCGCCGACCGCATCGCGATCGGCAAGCCGCTGCGCACCTTCGGCGATGGCTTTCAGGGGAGCAAGATGATCGACGGCCAGCGCTACTGGCGCCTGCCTGTGATGGAGGGCGAGTTCCTGATCCAGGAGACGTTCGGCAAGGCAAAGGGAGTGGGCGGCGGAAATTTTCTCATCCTGGCGGAGAGCGCGGATGCCGCGCTCGCTGCGGCCGAGGCGGCCGTCGACGCGATGGCTGGGATGCCGGGCGTGATCCTGCCGTTCCCCGGCGGCATCGTGCGCAGCGGCAGCAAGGTCGGCGCGAAGAGGTACAAGACGATGATCGCATCGACGAACGATGCCTTCGCTCCGACGCTGCGCGCGATTACGAAGACCGAGCTCCCGGAGGGCGTGAACTCCGTACTCGAGATCGTGCTGGACGGGCTCGACTTCCGCTCGATCGCGATGGCGATGCAGACGGGGATCGATGCCGCGTGTCGTGCCGGCGTACGCTCGATCACCGCTGGAAACTACGGCGGCAAGCTCGGACCGTTCCACTTCCACCTGCACAAGATCATGAGCGGCGATGTGGAGGACGCGCCCAAATGAGCGATCGTATCACGCTCTCCCTCCGCGCGCCGCTCACGCGCCCGCTCGATGCCGATGCGATCGCACCAGATCGCTTCGCCGGGCTCGATGCGAAGGAGATCGCCGCGCTCACGCTCTGGGATGGCCGCGCCGCCGTCACGCTCGGCGATGTCTTCTCCGTCACCGGCGATCGTTCGTCGACCGTTGTACTCGATGGCGATCTCACGCAGCTGCATGGCGTCGGGACGCTGATGGGCGGCGGCACGCTCGAGGTCACCGGCTCGGTCGGCAACTCGCTCGGCGCACGGATGCGCGGCGGCGCGATCACGGTGCAGGGAAGCGCGCGCGATGATGTCGGCAGCGCGATGGCGGGCGGCTCGATCGTCGTCGCGGGAAATGTCGGCGATCGCGTGGGCGGCGCGCAGCAGGGCGCGTCGAAGGGAATGACCGGCGGGGAGATCATCGTGCGCGGCAGCGCGGGACGCGAGGCCGGCGCGCGCATGCGGCGCGGCACTCTGTATTGCGCATCGTGCGGCGAGGGCGCGGGTACGGCGATGATCGCCGGGAACGTCATCGTCTCGGGAGCGATCGGTGGGAATGTCGGCGGCGGCAACAAGCGCGGCACCATCGTTGCGCTGGGCTCGGTGCGCGTCCCCGCGACGTACGCATACGCGTGCACCTATCGACCGCCGCACCTCTCACTCATGCTCCTCTCGCTGCGCAAGCGCTTCGATCTGGGTATCGACGACGCGCATCTGCACGGCCTCTTCAAGCGATACAGCGGCGACCTCGCCGAGCTCGGCAAAGGAGAAATTCTGGAATGGCAAGCGACGCAGTGAAGTCGATGGAGCTGAACGAGCGCGCGTGGAAGATCGCGGACGATGTCGCGGCGCGCGCGGACGAGATGCGTGTTTCGGTGCGAACGCTCCCCTCCGGCGCCCGTGTGATCGACGCGGGCATCGACGTACGCGGCGGCTACGGCGCGGGCATCGCGCTCGCGGAGCTCTGCATGGGCGGACTCGGACACATTCGCTACGCGCAGCTGGAGCTCGGCGGCATGCCGATCCCCGGCGTGGAAGTGTGGACGGATCATCCGGCGGTGTCGTGCATGGCATCGCAGTACGCCGGCTGGGCGCTCACGGTGGGCAAGTACTTCGCGATGGCGTCCGGCCCGCTGCGCGCACACGCGCGCGTCGAAAAGGAGCTGTTCGCGAAACTCGGCTACGAGGAGACCGCCGCACGCGGCGTGCTCGTGCTCGAGGGACGCACGATTCCCACCGCGGAAGCCGTCGCGTTCGTAGCAGAGAAGGCGTCGCTCGCCCCGTCGCAGCTCACCTTCGCCATCGCACCCACTGCGAGTCTCGCCGGCGGAGTGCAGGTTGTCGCGCGCATCCTCGAGACCGGCTTGCACAAGATGGAGGTGCTCGGCTTCGACGTGAATCGCGTCGT
>JBDTXL010000017.1:0-14498 GCA_040006195.1 Gemmatimonadota bacterium
GTGCAGTATCTGAAGCCGCTCACGCTCCGTGAGGTCGCCGAAGTCATCAACATGCACGAGTCGACCGTCAGCCGCGTGACGAACGAGAAGTACGTGCAGACGCCGCGCGGCGTGCTGCCGCTCAAGTTCTTCTTCTCGTCCGGCCTTTCGACGACGGGCGGCGAGGATGTCTCCGCGCGCGGCATCAAGGCGCAGATCGAGAAGCTCGTCGCCGACGAGGATCCCAAGCACCCGCTCACCGATCAGGCCATCGTCAACATCCTGAAGGAGAGCGGCGTTCAGATCGCGCGCCGCACCGTCGCCAAGTATCGCGACCAGCTCGGCGTCCTCTCGGCCCGGATGCGCAAGCGAGTATGACGCTCGTCGCCGCGGCATCGTCTCCAGCCGCGATCGACGTCTCGGTGCTCGTGCCGGCAAAGGACGAGGCCGAGAATCTGCCGCTCTTCATGGAGCAGGCGCAGGCCGCGTTCGCGAACACCACGGTGTCGTACGAAGTGGTCGTCATCGACGACGGCTCGAGCGACGACACCCCCGCGGTGCTCGAGGCGCTGCAGAAGAAGTATTCGTTCCTCAGAGTCACGCGCCACCGCCGGCAGCGCGGGATCGCTGACGCGCTCCGCACGGGGTATCTCAAAGCGCGCGGCCGCGTACTCGTCTTCTATCCCGCCGACCTGCAGTACAAGCCGGAAGACATTCCGCGACTCGTCGCGCCGATCCTCGCGGGCGAGTCGGACATGGTCACCGGCTATAAGCAGGGCGTCTACGAGAAGGCGTTCGTCTCAAAGATCTACAACGGTCTCTCGCGCTCGCTCTTCGAGATTCCCGTGCGCGATCTCAACTCCGTGAAGGCGTATCGCCGCGAGATCATGGAGCTGCTTCCGGTGCGGCCCGACTGGCATCGCTACATGATCGTGATTGCGGCCGAAAATGGCTTCACGGTGACCGAGATCCCGGTGCCGCTGTATCCGCGCAATGCCGGCGTCTCGAAGTTCGGCATCGGGCGCATCCCGATCGGCGTGCTCGACATGCTCTCGGTGTGGTTCGAGCTGCGCTTCGGCAGAAAGCCGCTCCTCCTCTTCGGCATGGCGGGCTTCGCGCTCTTTCTCCTCGGCGTGCTCGCCGGGCTCGTCGCGCTCGCCGTGCGCGTCTTCTGGGGCGTTGGCTTCCGGCCGCTGCTCAACCTTGTCGAGATCTGCGTGATCACGGGAAGCGTCTTCCTCGTGGGCGGGCTCGTCGGCGAGATGATCGCCGGGCAGCGCGCCGAGATGCGCGAGCTGCGACGCCAGCTCGCCACGACGCTCGAGAGGCGGGACGGCGACGATCGCTGACCCTGGGGGAGCCGACGCGCGCACTGGCGCGGCGGTGACCCCATCGTCGCACCGCATGCTCTGGCGCGTGGTGCAGTTCGCGCTCGCCGCGATCGTGATCGTGCTCGTCGCGAGGAAGCTCGCCGCCGAGTGGGGGGCCGTGAAGCTGGCCGCGAGCGAGGCCCGCCCCAACTGGATCGCGCTCGCGGCGTCCGGCGTGATCGTCCTCGCGACGTATGCGATTCTCATCGAGACGTGGCGCGTGTTGCTGCGTGGGTGGCAGCACGACATTCCGTTTTGGGATGCGGCGCGAATCTGGACGGTGTCGAATCTCGGCAAGTATCTGCCGGGCAAGGTGTGGTCGATCACCGCGCTCGTCGTGATGACGCGCGCGTATGGCGTGTCGGCTGCCGAAGGCGCGACGGCATCGGTGCTCGTGACGCTGGTGAACACCATCGTAGGATTCGTGGTCGCGCTCGTCGCCGGCGCGTCGCTGCTCGAGATGCCGCTGTGGGCGGTGATCGCGATCGCCACGATCGCTGTTGCGGTGCTCCTGTCGCCGGCGGCGCTGCCGAAGCTCGGCGCGCTGCTCGGGCGTGTGCTCAAGCGCGAGATCGTGCTGCGCCCGCTCGCGCATCGCGTGCTGCTCACTGCAGCAGCGCTGACCGGAATCGCATGGATGATGTACGGCGTCGCCTTCTGGCTCTTCACGAAGGGGGTGCTCGGCAGCGCGCCTGGCGCGCTCAGAGACTACGTGGCAATTTTCGCGGGCTCGTACCTGATCGGTTTCCTGGCGATATTCTCGCCAGCGGGCATGGGTGTCCGCGAAGGGGCGATGGGTGTCGCGCTCGAGCGGGCGGGGTTCGCGATCGGACCCGCGTATCTCCTCGTCGTCGCCTCGCGACTCTGGCTCACCGCACTCGAAGTCATTCCGCCACTCATATTTCTCGCCTTCGTCCGGCGTCGCCGGCTGTCAACTCATGAAGAAGAACACAGCCAAACGCGCTGAAGCCGTGCCCGCGATGGCCGAGGTCGCGTCGCCGCGCCTCGGAGGCTTGTGGAGCGCGCTCGTGTACGCGGTCGCGACGCTCTGGCTCGGCGCGCCTGCGCTCCTCGGAAAGTTCCTCATCAACATCCGGAGCGATCAGTATCTCGCGGGTTACGCCTTCCGCGAGTTCGGCGCGCACGCCCTCCGCACGACGGGCTCGTTTCCGATGTGGAACCCGTACATCTTCGGCGGGCTGCCGTACGTCGCCGCGATGCACGGCGACATCTTCTATCCGACGTTTCTGCTGCGCATGATCATGCCCACCGACGTCGCGATGACCGTCGGCTTCATGCTCCACATTTTTCTCGCGGGCGTTTTCACATACTGTTTCCTCCGCGCGTGCGGCTTTGGCTTTTACTCCGCGCTGACAGGCGGGCTCGCGTATATGATGGGCGGACCGATCGCGTCGTACGTCTCGCCGGGACACGACGGCAAATTGTTCGTGAGCGCGCTCACGCCTCTCGCACTCTGGATGTTGATTCGCGGGATACGCGACGGACGATATCGCGCGTTCGGCGTCTTCGCGCTGGTGACAGGGCTCGCGGTTCTGAGCCCGCATCCGCAGCTCCTCCAGTACATGTTGCTCCTTTCCGGCGCCTTTGCGCTCTACCTCGGGTTCTCCGCCGGCGACAGTGGCATCGCGTTGCCGCGGAACACTGCGTTTGCGCGACTGGGATTGGCGGCGGCGAGCGTCGCCGTCGGGATGGTGATGGGCGCCGTGCAGTATCTCCCTGTGATGCAGTACGTGCCCTGGTCGCCGCGCGCGGGCGGCGCGAGCTACGAGTTCGCGACGAGCTATTCCTTTCCGATCGAGGAGCTGCTCAATACGTACATACCGCAGTTCACGGGAATTCTGAACTCGTACTGGGGACGGAACGGCATTCATTTCCACAGCGAGTATCTGGGCGCATCCGTGCTCGTGCTTGCGACGCTGGGCTTCGGCGCCGCGTTCGGGATCACTCGCCGCGGCTTCGCGCGCTTCTGGCTCGGGGTTCTCGTCGTCGCGCTGCTGTGGGCGCTCGGCGGCTACACGCCGTTCTTTCATCTGCTGTATGCGCTCGTGCCCGGAACGAAGTTCTTCCGCGCGCCAAGCACGATCTTCTATGTGGTGGCGCTGTCGATTGCGGTGTTCACGGCGCTCGGCGTCGAGCGTGCGCTGGCGCGCGATTTCACCAAGCGATTCCTGGTCGGGTGGGCGATTGCAGCGGGAATATTTTTGCTGTTGGGCGTGAGCGGCGGCCTGACCTCGATGGCGACGGCCATCGCGCTTCCGCAGCAGGCCGACAAGGTGCCGGGCAACGCGGCGGAGCTCGGGCTAGGCTCCATCCGATCGTTCTTCGCGGCCGCGGCGATGATTGCGGTTCTTTTTCTCCTGCTGTCGGAAAAGGTGCGCGCGGCGCAGGCGGCGTGGGCATTCGTCGCAATCGCGGCGCTCGACCTGTGGAGCATCGAGCGATTCTACTGGCTCTTTTCGCAGCCCGCGGCGCAGATATACGCGAGCGACGCAGCCATTGAATATCTGCAGCATGTGAAGGAGCCGGGGCGTGTGCTCGCGCTCCAGCTGGGGCAGGGCGACGCGACCCGCGATCCGTATCTCACCACCGTGTCCAACGGGCTGATGATCCACGGCGTGCGTCAGCTCGTCGGCTACCATGGCAATGAGCTCGGTCGATACGAGACGCTGCTAGGCGGCCCCGACTACAAGGAGCTCGGCAATCCGAAGCTCTGGAGCCTGCTCAACGTCCAGTACATTCTCACCGACGTCGACTCGCTGCCAATTCCCGACGCGAAGAAGCTGCTTGGGCCGGTGAAGAATGCGGTGGGCGACGCCGAGTATCTGTTTCAGCTTCCGGGCAACAATGCATATGCGTGGGTGGCGCCCGTGATCGTGAAGGCGGGGGATGCACCGGTTCTCGCGACCGTACTCGATCCGCGCTTCGATGCGCCGCGCGTGGCGCTCGTCGACTCCGCCGCGCCGGTGCTCGGCCCGCAGATCACGACGATGCCAGCGGCGACCGGAATCGGCGTACACACCGTATCGTACGCGCCGGGACACGTGGTGCTGGAGCTCGAGAAGCCGGCGCCGGCGGGAGCCGCGCTGGTCGTCTCGGAGAACTATTATCCGGGGTGGGTCGCGACGGTGGACGGGAAGACTGCGACGGTGGTGCGCACGGACTACTCGCTGATCGGCGTGGTGATGCCGACCGGCGGGACGAAGGTCGAGCTGACGTTCACGAGCCCCTCGTACCAGAAGGGGAAGATGCTCACGCTCGTGGCGCTCGGCCTCTCGCTGGTAGGGATCGTCGCGGGTGCGGCCGCGGACCGGAGGCGTCGTGGCTGAGAGGGCGCTGGTCATCGTACCGACGTACAACGAACGCGACAACATTTCGACGCTGGTCGGCCGGATCCTGGAGCAGGACTCGCGGCTGGAAGTGCTCGTGGTCGACGATGGCTCGCCCGATGGCACCGGCGCGATCGTCGACGAGCTCTCGGCGCTCGAGCCGCGGGTGCACGTCATGCATCGCGGGCGAAAGTTGGGGCTGGGCACCGCGTACATCGCCGGCTTCAAATGGTCGCTCGAGCGGGACTACGCCTACGTCTTCGAGATGGACGCCGACTTCTCGCACGATCCCGCGCATCTGCCGACCTTCCTGGCCGCGATCCAGGACGCCGACCTCGTGTTGGGCTCGAGGTACAATCGAGGGAAGGTGACGGTGGTGAATTGGCCGATTCGCCGACTCATGCTCAGCTATGCCGCGAATCTGTATGCGAGGTGGGTAACTGGTTTGCCACTCGACGATTCCACCGGCGGCTTCAAGTGCTTTCGCAGGTCCGTGCTCCAGGCGATCGATCTCGACTCCGTGAAGTCGAACGGATATGGGTTCCAGATCGAGGTGAGCTATCTAGCCTGGAGAAAGGACTTCAGAATCGTCGAGATTCCGATCGTCTTCCACGACCGAACCGAGGGACAGAGCAAAATGTCCCGGAAGATCGTATTCGAGGCGATCTGGATGGTGTGGCGGCTGCGCTGGCGGACCCTCACCGGGAAGATCTGAGCGTGCCCGGACGCCGATTTTGGAAGATGTCGGGCTCGGGGAACGACTTCGTGGTGATCGACGCGAGACAGGAGCCGGCCGGGTCGCTCGAGCGCCCGGAGGTCATCCAGGCGCTGTGCTCGCGCGGAACGGGCGTAGGAGCAGACGGAGTGGTTTTTATCGCCAATCCGGGGCTCGCAGACGCCTCGCTGGCGATGCGCTACTACAACAGCGACGGCTCGCGCGGGGAGTTCTGCGGGAACGCGACCTTGTGCGTCACGAGCCTCTCGAGCGTGCTTGGGGCTCAGCCTGGAGGGTCCGGCTCGGGACTGGTGATCGAAATCGATAACGGAGCAGTGCCGGCTCGCATGGGATTGCGTGGGCCGGAGATCGACCTGCCCGCGGTGACGGATGTAGTCCCGCAGGTCGAGCTAGCGCTGAAAGCCGGCGAGCTCCAGGTGGGCTTCGCGCTGGCCGGGGTGCCGCATCTGGTCGTTCGCTGCGACGATGTGCAGACGGTGGACGTCGCGATCCGAGGGCATGAGCTCCGGCATTCGAATTTCCGCGCTTCCGGTGCGAACGTGAACTTCGTATCGGAGCGAGAGGGCGACTGGTCGATCCGAACGTTCGAGCGCGGCGTCGAGGGCGAAACGCTGGCGTGCGGATCGGGCGCGATCGCTTCGGGAATTCTGTTGGCGGTCTGGAAGCGGAGCGGGGATGCGACCTCGCTTACGACGCGAAGCGGACGGCTTCTCACCGTTCGATTGGCGCGCGATGGGGCGTCCTGGAGGCCGACTTTGGCAGGCGAAGGTCGAGTTGTATTTACTGGCGAACTTGTCGAGGCGAGCTGATCGTTACGCCAGCGGTTGGGTTATCGCTAGAGGGTAGTGACAGGCTCTTGACTATTTATTCTAACATCCTACTAGGTATGGAGTTATCCAACCGTGGACGGCGTGCAGTGACGCGCTTGTCCACATTTCTCCCCACCCTGTAGTTTACATAATGTATCTTATACGTAGTTCATTCCACTCAAGCTCAGCCGACAGCTTTGCGTCACTCCCGCCAGTGATTGGCTCATCTCCAAGCGCGCTTCGACATGAAATCCACAGCCCGCCCCTCATCTGGATTCTCAGGGTCGCGTCTCCCCAATCGTCGATCACCAGCTCATGAATGAACGCGAAAAACGGACACAGTTGGAGCCGTCAAAGCAGCATCCTCACATATTCGTTCCCGTCGTTTTACAGGACGTGCAGCGCGCAGTCAGCGCACCGACCGAGCCCCTCGATCAGCCCTGACCAGCCTTCGCCTCGATCTCGCCCAGCCGCACCCGCGCCTCGGCCGACGCCGCGCTCTCGTCGTCCTTCGCCAGCGCCGACCAGATCTTCTTCGCATCGTCCAGCTTGCCCGCCGTCGTCAGCGCGCGCGCAGCGCTCGCCATGTACACGTCGTGATCGACCTTGTACGGAGCCTTCTCAGCCGCCTTCTGATAGCTCGCGGCAGCATCGGCGAATTTCCCAGACTGCTCCTGGCCGGCGCCCGTCAGATTGATCGCCGCAGCGGCCGTGTACGCGTCCCTCGAGTCGACGACCGGTTTGAGCTCCGCGATCCCTTGCTGGAACTCACCCTTGTCGAAGTGAACCTGAGCCAGCAGCACGTGAGCCTGGCTTCCCGCATCCGTGCTTCCGTAGCGCTGGATCAGTTTTTCGAGATCGCTCTGCGCGAGCGGCAGATTCCCCGCGGCAACCGCCGACTGCGCCTCCGTCAGCGCCGTGGACGCGCTCTCCGATTGGCGCAGGTTCGACTGCTTGTAGAACCAGAACCCCCCAGCGACCACCAGCAGTCCGATCGAGCCGAACATGAGCTGCCGCGAATGCAGCTCGAGCCAGGTGACGAGCGAATCCATACGCTCTTCGACATCGGGACGGGGCTTCTTGGTCATCTGATTCCGTAAGGTATTTCGCGTCATTCCCGCGCGCGTCATGCGAGCGGAAAGACTGTCGGGGAAAGGTCAGGTGAAGTTAGCTAAGTGACGTGATGTCATGCAAGTAAACGATCGCTGCACGGTACCGGATGGAAGCACCACACCGCCCTGCACGCCAGCTGGATCCTCGCACGAGGTCCGCGGCGAGAATTCGCATTAGTTGACAAAGTCAAGCAATTGAGTATTCTCTCCCTCATGCCCGACGCGCGCCTCGACTCCCGTATCAACGCCATCCGCCGCTTCAATCGCTTCTACGCCAGGCAAATCGGTGTTCTCCAGGATGACCTCCTCGACACCGATTTCTCGCTGGCCGAGGCTCGCGTGCTTTATGAGCTCGCCCATGAGGATGGCGCGACTGCGACCGGCATCTGCAGATCACTCGGCCTCGACGCCGGCTATCTGAGCCGGATGCTCCGATCCTTCGAGAAGCGCGCGCTCGTCCAGCGACGCCAGTCCGCCGCCGATGCACGTCGCACGATGCTCTCCCTCACCCGTAAAGGACGCGGCGCCTTCACCAAGCTCGACGCGCGTGCCCACGACGAGATCGCCGCGCTCCTCGCCAATCACCCAGCTGGAGACCAGCGCACGCTCGTCGATGCCATGTCATCTATAGAGCGCGTCCTCGGCGAACCAATCACCGATCCTCCGCGACAACAGGTATCGCTCCGCCAGCCTCACCCCGGCGACCTCGGCTGGGTCGTCGAGCGCCACGCGGAGCTGTACACCGAGGAGTACGGATGGGGCGACCACTTCGAGGCGCTGGTGATAGAGATCGTCGCGCATTTCGCGCGCGAGCACGATTCTGCGCGCGAGCGATTCTGGATCGCGGTGGCGGGCGGCGAACGCGTCGGCTCCGTTCTCCTCGTGCGCGAGTCGGATACCGTCGCGCGACTGCGACTGCTGCTCGTCGAGCCTCACGCGCGGGGACTCGGCGTCGGCAAGAAGCTGGTGAGTACGTGTCTGGAGTTCGCTCGCAACGCGGGCTATTCGAAGGTCACGCTGTGGACCAACGCTGTGCTTCATGCGGCGCGTGCGATCTACATAGCGAACGGCTTTCGGCTCGTGCGCGAGGAGAAGCAGATGCACTTCGGCAACGAGCAGCTTGGTCAGGACTGGGAGCTGGAGCTCTAAATGTTGCTCGCAGACTCGCGAGCCGTTCGAGCCGCGCTCGCGAGCCCCGCGCCAAACACCAACGCCGCGCACGGGATCGCGATCGTGGGCGCACCCAGCGCGAGCGCCGATACTACTGCGCTCGCGGCGAAAATCATCGCCAGCGAAAGGCGCCGCCGTGCAACTGCAACGAGTGCGGCGGCGACCGAGATCGCGATCGCGCTCACCACTCCGAGAAAAAGCGCACAGAGCGCGAAGGCCACCGCGCCGAACGCTCCACCGGCCACGAGCGCGGCAAGCGGCTCCTTCCCGGCAGCTTCGCGCTCCGCGCTGCTCACCGTGGCACGCGAGGCAGCGCCACTCTCGTCGAACGATACCGTAGTCGAGTCGGTCACGCCCTGCTCCTTTTGTTACAGCCCGTTGTCGTCCGTCGCCCCGGCACGTTTCGCGCACTGCCGGTCCGCCAGTCGTCCCGCGCACATCATGCTCGAATGTTCGCACAATTACGTGGCGGTCACTCGCCGCAAGATATCGCGAGACGATACATTTATCGAATCCTATGAACCCCGGAATTGACGCCCTGTTGAACCGGGCCCGCAAGGTGCGCGACGATCGCGCGCTGCCCGAGGCCGCGAAGTCCGAGTCGCGGCGCGACAGGCGCACCGCGGAGCTCAGCGATCCTGGCATACCTGCGTCAGTCTCGGCCGCGCTCGACTGGCTCGGCGCCGCCCAGGACAATTCCCTCTCGAACGACGGCGGGATAGCGCGCGACTACAGCCTCGTCTCGGGGTGGCGCGCGTCGTATCCCGAGACGAGCGGCTACATCGTCCCCACTCTCCTGCGCGGACAGCCGGGACATTCGCCCGAGGTGTATCGCGAGCGCGCGCGTGTCGCTCTCGATTGGCTGGTAACGATTCAACTGGATGGCGGCGGCTTTCAGGGCGGCGTCATCGGGCAGACACCGGTGGTCCCCGTCACCTTCAACACCGGGCAGATTCTCATTGGCCTCGCGAGCGGCGTCGCCGAGCTTGGCGATCAATATCGCGCTTCGATGTGCGCGGCCGCCGATTGGCTCGTGAGCACGCAGGACGACGACGGCGCGTGGCGCAAGAATCCCACGCCGTTTGCGGAGGCCGGCGAGAAGGCGTACGAGACACACGTCGCGTGGGGCCTGTTCGAGGCCGCGCGCATGGAGCCGTCGCGCGGATACGGCGACGCTGCGCTCCGAAATATTCGCTGGGCGCTCACGAAGCAGCGCAACAACGGTTGGTTCTCCGACTGCTGCCTCGACGATGCATCGCAGCCGCTCACGCACACGATCGGCTATGCGCTCCGCGGCGTGATCGAGGGCTATCGGTACTCGAACGACGCCGAGCTGCTCAGTGCTGCGCTTCTGACTGCCAACGGTGCGATGTCGGCGTTGCGCGCAAGCGGCTTCCTTCCAGGACGCCTCCGGGAGGATTGGACGGCCGCAGTGAAGTGGGCGTGTCTCACCGGCTCCGTGCAGATCGCGCACTGCTGGCTCCTGCTCCACCAGATCACTGGCGACGAGAAGTTCCTCGACGCTGGGCGCCGCACGAATGCGTACGTGCGCGCGCGCGTGCGCGTGGACGGCGCGACGGAGCTGCGCGGCGGCGTGAAGGGCTCGTTCCCCGTCGACGGCGAGTACGGGAAGTTCGAGTACCTGAGCTGGGCGGCCAAATTTTTCATCGACGCGAACATCCTCGAGCAGGAAGTGCTCTCC
Organism: Gemmatimonadota bacterium; assembly: GCA_040006195.1. Lineage (GTDB taxonomy): Bacteria > Gemmatimonadota > Gemmatimonadetes > Gemmatimonadales > Gemmatimonadaceae > FEN-1250. The sequence continues at coordinate 10,226 of JBDTXL010000017.1, forward strand.
TCGTCGAGCGGCGCTGGTGCCTGAGGCCGCAACGTCCCCCGCTCCGTCGCAGCGCGATGGAGCGGGGGGCGCGCCCACCGTCATCATCGTTGGTGCAGAGCCCCGCAAGCTCGTGACGATCGCTCGCTCCCTGCACCGCGTGGGGGTGCGCTGCATCGTGGCGACGCCGCGCGGCCAGCCGCTGACCATCTCTTCACGCGCGATCGAAGGCGCGGTTGCCCTGCGCGGCGATCTCGCCGAGCAGGCGGCGATGCTCGGAAGGCTCGCGCGATCGGAGGGTGCGGGATGGGTCGTACCGACGAGCGACACGTCACTCCAGATCGTCTGCGCCGCGTACGACGACCTCATACGCTTCTGCGCCGTCGGTGCGCCGCATCCGTCGATCGTTCAGCGCGTGCTCGACAAGGCGCTCACCGTCCAGGCTGCAGAGAAAGTCGGCGTCCCTGCGCCCGTGTCGCTCACGATCGAGCGCGCGAGCGATCTCGACGCCGCGCTCTCGCGACTCCGCTTTCCCATCGTCGCGAAGCCCGGCGACAAGAGCCGCAAAACGTCGCACACTTTCAAGACGCGGACATTCGAGAACGCCGAGGAGCTGCGCGCGCCCTTTGCGATCTGGTCGCGCTTCGGAGAGGGACTGCTCTTCCAGTCGTATCACGGCGGACAGGGCGTCGGCATCGAGCTGCTGATCGCGAAGGGAGAGGTCGTGACGAGCTTTCAGCATCGCCGCCTGTCGGAGAATCCACCGTCCGGCGGGGTCGCGGTGGTCGCGATCGCCGAGGCCGTGGATGCGAAGCTCCTCGACTACTCGCTACGGCTGCTTCGCGAGCTGGAGTGGGACGGCGTGGCGATGGTCGAGTTTCGGCACGAGCGCGCGACGGGTGAGACTGCGCTCATGGAAGTGAACGGCCGCTTCTGGGGCTCGCTTCCGCTCAACACGATCGCGGGTGTCGACTTCCCTCTCTGCGCGTGGCAGCTCTCGCAGGGCATCACCCCTTCCCCGCCCGCATCGTATCCGATCGGTCTGCGCGTGCGCTGGACCGCCGGCGCACTCGAGCGTGCGGGACATGCGTTCGCGGAGCTACCGGAAGATCGCATCACCTTCGGCGCTGCGTTCCGGCAGCTCCTCGCCGACTTCGCGCCGGGGATCAAGTCCGCGATGTGGTCGTGGAGCGATCCGCTCCCCGCGATCCAGGAAGTCACGCGCGTGCTCGTGCGCTGGGCGAAGGATCTCGTGAAGTTCATCCTGCGTGCGATCATCCCTCGCTCGCTGCTGCAGATCGTGAAGGAGTCGCGCAACATCGCCGCCGATCGGCGCGCGGCGTATGTGAAGCGGCGTCTCCTGCACATCGTCGGCGCCGTGCGCGCCGTAAAGCTTCCGTCGCCGGCGCGATCGGTGATCTTCGTCTGTCACGGCAACATCATGCGGAGCGCCGCTGCCGCCGGCTTTCTGCGCGAGGAGTTGGCGCGCGCGGGAATTGCGAACGTGAGAATCGGCTCCGCGGGGACGAACGCGCACGACGGCCGCCCCGCGGACTCGCGCGCGCAGGAAGCCGCGCGGCAGCTCGGGCTCTCCCTCCGCGAGCACAGCGCGACACGACTGACGAAGCAGCTCGTCGCCGACTACGATGTGATCTTCGCGATGGACGATCTCAACTACATCAATATCCTCACGACCTTCCCCGAATCGCGCCCCAAGCTGCTTCTCTTCGGAGGAATGAGCGCGTCGGGATCGTATCGCGCGCACGAGATCGCGGATCCGTACATGACATCGGCGAGCGAGATCAACGCGACGATCGCGACGATCAAGCGGTACGTCGCGGCGCTCGCGCAGGCGCTCGGCGCCCAGAGCGCTTCAGCGCACGCACCGGCGAATGGAGCGGCGAGAGTTCGCCAGTAGAGGAATTCCAGCGCGCGCGCCATGATTAGTGGGCGGGACAGCCGTGCCCCGACTCGAAAGAGGTGTCATGGAATTCGTGAGCCGATCGGAGATCAAAGCCGCCTGTAGTACTGCGGGCGTTTTGGCACGGCGCGCGATTCGCCTCTCGGAGTCGATGGCCCAATGATCGTCTGGTGTTTTTACTGTCAGGCGTTCATCCGCGAGTCCCCGCCATTCGACGATCCGAGCCTCAGCCACGGCATCTGTGAATCGTGCGTAGCGCGCGTCGAGCATGACGACTCACTCGTCGAGCAGACGAAAGCGTACGCCAACTGATGCACCGAATGCTCGCCGGCGCGTCCAGGCGCGATCGTGCCGCCTGTGACGCGCTGCTTACCGAGGCGCGGACATTGGGACTGCGTGAGGATTCTCTCTTGGTCGGCTTGCTCCAACCCGCCCTGTACCAGGCTGGCCGCGACTGGCAGGGCGGCCGTATGTCCGTCGCGGCCAAACACTGGCTGACCAGCTGGTGCGAGGACGCATTCGTCGTCCGCGCCGACCGTGAATCCCGGGTCGCCGCTCGACCTCATCATCTTCCAGACGCCGGGCAACAGCCACTCGCTCGGTCCGCGGTTCACGGCGAAGATCCTGACGGCACGAGGGTTGTCGGTGGAAGCATTCGTTCCGGAGCTTCCGCTCGGTGAAATGGCCGCCTTGGTCATCGACTTTGAGCCACGGGCGGTGGGCTTGTCCTGCTCGCTTCCCGATTCAGTGCCAGTCGCTTGCGACATCATCGCAAAGTTGCAGGCTCGGTCCGAGCCCGCCTTCCATTGTCGATACCTTGTTTCTGGCCACGCTTTCCGCATGGGTGGCCGCCACGTCCGACCCACCGTCGGAGCCGGGATCGATGTCGTAATGGATGTGGTGGCGCTCGCCGACGAGCTGCTCGCCGGCAAGCGGACTCGCTGACCCGAGGTCCGCATCGCGTGTCGGAAGTATGCCCCCGGGGTGACTCGAACACCCGGCCAACGGTTTAGGAAACCGCTGCTCTATCCACCTGAGCTACGGGGGCGAATACGCTTTAGCTCACGCAAACTAATTAATCGAAGCGCCACACGCTGGCGTGAGGCGGGCAGCTCTTGGCAAGGAAGAAGAAGCACGGTTGGCTATCTTGTCGTCCACGTCCTACGTTCGCATACTCACATTCTCACTATTCCGGAGCCCCACCTCGATGAAGCGCATTCTCTTCGCCGTCGTCGCCGCAACGCTCTCCGTCGCGCCACGCGTCGCAGCTCAGCAGGCCGATGTCATGACTGCCGTCAATCGCTTCGGAGATGCATTCAACAAGGGTGACACGAAGGCGGTGAACGCTGCGTGCGCCAGCGATGCCATCATCATCGACGAGTTTCCGCCTTACACCTGGCACGGCCCGGCCACGTGCGGAAAGTGGATGGATGCGTACGCCGCGGACGCAGTGAAGAACAAGATCACTGATGGTCAGGTCACGCTCGGCAAGCCGCTCCACGTCGACGTCACTGGCGATCGCGCCTACGTCGTACTTCCCTCCAAGTATGTCTACAAAAAGGATGGCAAGCCGGTGGCCGAGAATGACTCGTTCATTACGATTTCGCTGCAGAAGACTGCCGGAGCGTGGACCATTGTCGGCTGGGCGTGGACAAAGCGGTAGCTCCGAGAATCCATTGACTACTCCCACCGCATCTACGACCCCGCTCTCGCCGCGCGGCACGTCGCGCACCTTCTTCGGCGAGCCGATCGGGCTTGCCTACCTCGCGTTCACCGAGGCGTGGGAGCGATTCTCGTATTACGGAATGACGGCGCTCCTCGTGCTCTACATGAGCGAGGCGCTCTTCCTTCCCGGGCACATCGAGCACGTCGCCGGCTTCGCGACGGTGCGTCACGCGCTCGAGTCCATCTCCGGACCGATGTCCACGCTCGGCCTCGCGTCGCAGATCTTTGGGCTGTACACGGGATTCGTCTACTTCACCCCCGTTCTCGGCGGACTCGCCGCCGACCGCTTCCTCGGCCGGAAGCGCGCTGTCGTGCTCGGCGCGATTCTCATGAGCGGAGGTCACGTCGCCATGGCCTTCGATGCGTCCTTTTTGCTCGCGCTTGTGTTGTTGATTGTCGGTTGCGGGCTTCTCAAGGGAAATATCTCGACGCAGGTCGGTGCCCTGTACGCGGAGAATGACGGCGCCGGCCGCACGCGCGGATTTTCCATCTTCTCGGTGGGAATCAACGTCGGCGCGGTGGCGGGTCCGCTCGTGTGCGGATTGCTCGCGCAGCGATATGGATGGCACGCTGGCTTTGGTCTCGCCGGCGTCCTGATGCTCATCGGCCTCGTAACGTACCTCGCGGGCTATCACACGCTCGTCGAGC
>JBDTXL010000018.1:0-2677 GCA_040006195.1 Gemmatimonadota bacterium
TGCTCGCGGGGAGAGATCATCTCTGGACGATCTGTCTCGTGGCTGCGCACCAGATCCTTTCCCCCGTCCATCTGATCTTCCATGCATTGTTCATAAGTGGCGTTGCGTACGCAGTCTGGGATCGCGGACGCGCCTGGAGGAACGCGCGCCGCTGGCTCGCACTCGTCGACGGCGCGACTCCGAAACAGGGCGACGCGTATTGGACTGGTGCGCTTGGAGCGGGGCTTTTGCCGACGGATGTCGTGGTGGTCGATGGACTTCCTGTGCCGGCGTTCACAGCGGGCTGGATTCGCCCCCGTGTTTACGTCGCCCGCATCCTCGAACAGATACTCGCGCCCGACGAGCTCGTTGCCGTCTTGGCACACGAGGCGGCGCACGTACGGCACCGCGATCCGCTCGTACAGTCGCTCCTTCGCGGTGTCGCGCTCGTACTGTGGTGGATTCCCGCACTGCGCAGTCTGGCCGACGATGTGGCCGACGAAGCGGAAGTGCGGGCAGACGACGCCGCGGCGAGACAGCACCCGCTCGTGCTCGCATCCGCAATTCTCTCGTTGGCGAATTGGCGCGCAGCGTCTAATCGAATGGAAGTGCCCGCAACAGCCATCGCCTTCCAGCACCTCGACCTGCTCGACCGCCGCATTCGTCGGCTCGCGGGTGAGGAAGCGCCGATCGGTACTCACCTGACGCGACGATCGCTCGCCTACGCGGGGACAGCACTCGTCCTCGTCTGGATATCTGGTATCATGATGTTGCACTCGTTGCCGTCCGCAGCAAATCTTGCGCAGGGAGAGGATCACTGCGAGCGGCACTGCGCGCCCGTTGTCATGCACCTGCTCTGTCCCCTTTCGCCTGAGCACGGGCACAATGGCTGAGCGCGCGCGACTCGCATTCAACCTATCGCCCCGGCGATCCGAGCGAGCCTTGTCTATCCGCTTTCGTATATTTAGATTTTACGCTACATAAAAACTGCTCGTCGTACCTCCGCCCATATCCAGTCAATGTCACGTCTAGCCCGTCGCGCGAACCTCGCACTCGTATTTATGCTGTTTCTCGCGCCCGCCACGATTGCCGCGCAGCACGAGCATCAGATGTCGCCCGCCGCCGACACGAGCGTACACGCAGACTCGATGACCACGAGTAGCCACGGCGCCATGGCAGGGCCGCTCGGCATTCCCATGAGTCGCATGGGCTCGGGCACGTCGTGGGTGCCCGATGCCGCCCCCATGCACGCGCAGCACTTCCAGGCGGGCGGTTGGGAGCTCATGCTGCATGGTGTGGCCTTCGTCCAGTTCGACAAGCAGTTCACCAAGCGCGGCGACGAACAGTTCGGCAGCATCAACTGGGGCATGCTCATGGCTCGCCATTCGCTTGGTGGTGGTCTCCTCACACTACGCGACATGATGAGTCTGGAGCCGTTCACCGTCACAGCGAAGGGCTATCCGCTCCTCCTGCAAAGCGGAGAGAGTTATCGCGGGCAGCCACTCCACGATCGGCAACATCCACACGACCTGTTTATGGAGCTGGCGGCGCTCTACGAGCGACCGGTTGCGAAGAATATCGGACTATCCCTGTACCTGGCGCCCGTAGGCGAGCCTGCGATCGGGCCGGTCGCATTTCCACATCGCCCCTCGGCCGCAGGCGATCCGCTTGCACCCTTGGGGCATCACTGGCAGGATGCGACGCACATCTCCTTCGGAGTAATCACGGCCGGAGTGTATTCCCGGATGTGGAGGCTCGAAGGGTCGATCTTCAACGGGCGCGAGCCGGACGCGATTCGAACGAACTTCGACTACGCCGGCCGCAGTCTCGACTCGTATTCCGGGCGCCTCACCGTGAACCCGGATCCACAATGGAGTCTAGCGGCCTCCTACGGCTATCTCGCCAGTCCCGAAGTGCTACACCCCGAAGAGTCGCAACATCGACTCTCGGCGTCCGTGCTACACGAGCGCACGTTTAGAAAGAATGGTGATTTTGCAACGTCTCTGATTTGGGGCGCGAACAAATATTCAGGGGTGAGCGGACTCTCGCACAGCGTGCTCGCCGAAACCAATCTGGATCTCGATGGCACCAACACAATCTTCGGCCGCGCAGAGTTCGTTCAGAAGTCGGCGGACGATCTGGCAATCGAGGGAGTGCCGCCCGCGACCACATACAACGTGGGCTCGCTCGTGCTCGGCTACATTCGCGAAATTAGTAAGTTCACCGGCGGTTCGATTGGTCTCGGCGCGCGCGGATCGCTCGACGTGATTCCGAGATCACTCGAATCGGCCTACGGCACACGCACGCCGGGTGGCTTTACCGTCTTCCTTCGCTTCCGCCCGAGCCGCATGCACATGGCGGGGATGACCACGAGCGTGCCGGGGATGGCATCGCCTTCGCCAAGCGCCACGCGCTCGCCTGCGCCGTGACAGCCGCGAGTCGCCGACGCCTTGGATTCCTCGCCGGCTGCGTCGCGATCCTGGCCGTCCCGGGCGTGCTGTGGGCGCACGCGCATCTGGTCAAGAGTACGCCTTCGGCGAACGCACAGCTCGCGACTTCACCGAGCTCCATCCGCCTGTGGTTCTCCGAGGCTCCCGAGCTTGCATTTACGCAGGTGATCCTGCTTGCGCCTGACAGCACGCACGTGCCGCTGGACAGCGTCGTGAAGGACGTGCAAAGCTCGATGGCTGTGATGGTG
>JBDTXL010000019.1:0-12507 GCA_040006195.1 Gemmatimonadota bacterium
GACGGACCGTACCACAATGTGGTGAAGATCCGTCCGCCGATGCCGTTCACCGCCGGCGATGGCGCGATGCTGGTTGATGAGCTCGAGCGCGCGTTGAGGCAACTGCCGACTCGCTAGTCCCGAGTCGACGATCGCGATCGCGCAAAGTTATTTCTGCGAGCGCGCCTTCAGCTCCTCGAACCAGTGCTCGCTCACGATGAGCGTCCCCGTCTCTCCGGCCGTCGTCTCACGCAGCATCAGAAAGCGCTTGTCATCGGGCGAGACGCTGAACTGCTGCACCGGGCCGCCGAACGTGAAGGGCGATAGCGGGAAGAGTACCTTCTGCGCGCCGACCGTGAACGTCGGCGACTCGCTCACCTGCGCGCTCTGCAGCTCGTTGCGACCATTCCGGAAGAAGAGCTCTTTGCCACTGTGCGACCAGGCGGGCGCGCTGCCTCCCGACGTCGAAACCTGCCAGCGCGCCGTGCCCACATCGGGAAACGGACGGACGAAGATCTCGTTCGTTCCGGATTCATCGGAGGTGTACGCGAGAAATTTTCCGTCGGGCGATAGCGACGGGGTGAGCTCGCGCGCCGGTGTCGCCACGAGCGGCACGAGAGCAGTGTCGCCGAAATGAGCGGCGGATATGTCGCCGTTCCCCATCTCTCCGACGACACTGCGCACGATGAGCCACTTTCCGTCCTGCGACACGAACGCCTGTCCGTTCGCGTGACGTGCCGAGAGGAGCTTTCGTTGCGCCCCGATTCCGTCCGCGCGTCGCACGGTAGGAATGCCGCCGCCGTCGCCACGATCGAGCAAATACAGCACGCTGCTTCCGTCCGGCATCCACGATGGTCGAAAGGCTGACGTATCGCCAAAGGTGATCCGTGAGAAGGGGCCGCCTGGAAGCTGCTTCACCCAAACATCGGATCCCGCCGCTCTCAGCACGTCGAGCACGATCGATCGTCCATTCGGCGACAGTGAAAAACTCGTGATGGTCCCGCCCACTTTCCACGCGGCATCTACGGGGCTGGCCAATCCTTCGCGCGTGACCCACACGAGCTCGCGCGCGGATGTCTGGCTCAGCGTCATGTAGATCAGGGTTCCCGCCTTCGAAAGCGCGACTGCCGAGGTGAATGCGTTCGACTCGAGCCCCTCATACAGTGCGATCGGTGGTCCGGTGAGCGCGAGCTTCTTCGCATCGAACGGCACGACGAACAACTTGCCATCCGCGCTGACAACGACGAGATCGCCAGACTCCGAGTAGCGCGCGTAGACACCGCGCATGAGCACGTGCGGCTCTCCCTTCGGAAGCTCCATCGCAACGATCTCGAAGTCGGCGACACCTTGCCCTTCGCGACGCAACCGGAAAATCATCCCCTTGGCGCCCGGCAACACCACCGGCCACTCGGCGCCGAGCACCTTTCCTCCCGGCGGAAACTTGTACACGACCTCGGAGTGGCCGCCTGTGGAAGGGATGCGACTGATTCCGGAGTCCACTTCGAAATACACGTAGTTGTCGCTGCCCCAGTCTGCCGCGGTCGCGTTGGCGCTGTCGGTGAGCGTGAGCGCGGATCCGCCATCGAGTGGAAGGACCCGAACCGACTTGCCGTTTACGACGAATCCAACCTGGCGTCCGTCCGGTGAGAAGAATGGGGACGACGCGCCATCGGTTCCGGTGATCGGAGTCGGGCGCACCTTGTCCGCGTCCTTCAGCCAGAGCCGTGTACCGGCGTCGCCACGTCCGTTGTAGACGATGCGCCTGCCATCGGGGGAAACCGCGACGCGACCGCCGAGCGATCCGGCTACGATCCCTTCGTTGTCGCGGAGGAGCATCGCGTATCGATTCATGAATGAATGCTCGCGCGGGCGCAACCATCCCCATGCCGCGAGCGCCGCGAGCAGGAGCATCGCGGCGATGAGCGCGATCGTTCGCGCTCTCGACGCCGGCGGAGCGGCGGCGGGCGTGAAGCCGGCGGTCGACGCCGTCATCGCCCCGGTCGCCGGCTCGCTCAAGGCGCGCACGAATTGGTCAGCGGTCGCAAAGCGATCCGCCGGTAGCTTCGCCAGCGCCTTGTGCACGGCGAAGTTCACGTTCGCCGGCACCGACTTGCGCCGAAGGTTGAGCTGCTCCGGATCCTTGGTGACGACCGCGGCGATCACCGCCTGCATTGTGGGCCCGGTGTGCGGCGGCTCGCCCGCGAGCATCTCGTAGAGGAGCGCGCCCAGACTGTACACGTCGGAACGTGCATCGAGTCCGCGCTCGCCCGTCGCCTGCTCCGGGCTCATGTAGCTTGGGGTGCCGAGCGAGAGGCCGGTCTCCGTCATGCGATTGCCGCCGGCGTGACTCACCGCGAGCGCGATCCCGAAGTCGGCGACGAGCGCGGAGCCGTCGTGCAGGAGAATGTTCTCAGGCTTGATGTCGCGGTGAATCACGCCGTGGCGATGCGCATAGTCGAGCGCCGAGCCTATCTCCTTCGCAAGACGCACCGCATCGTCGACGGGCAGCTGGTGCTCGCGATTCAAACGATCGCGCAGCGACTCGCCCTCGATGAGGGGCATCACGTAGAACAGGTAGGAGTCCGCCTGTCCCGAATCGAAGAGCGGGAGGATGTGCGGATGCTGCAGCGCCGCCGTCGTCTTGATCTCTGCCAGAAAGCGCTCGGCGCCGATCACCGCGGCGAGCTCGGGGCGCAGCACCTTCACCGCGACGCTTCGCGAGTGCCGAAGATCCTGTGCGAGATATACGGTCGCCATTCCGCCAGCGCCGAGCGTGCGCTCGAGGCGATACCGGTCGGCGAGCGCTTCGACGAGGCGAGGCGGTGGCGTCTCTTCCATGTGCCCTCGGCGATTGCGGTGGTTGGAACGGGCTCGGCAGCGAGGAGAAGCTACGTGCTCGCGGCGCGCGCGTCCATGCCGAACGTGCTAAGCGGACCCCGAGGGCTCGTCAAGAAGTCTCAACACCTCGGACTCGCGGTAGCGGAAGATCCGTGCGAGCTGCAACCGGATCAGTGGCGCGGCGAGGCGGCCGAGCACGCCGAAGGGCAGCGCGTACACTACCTCGTCGTCGATGTCGGTGCCGCCATTCGCGCTCGCGAAGCGATGCGTGTGCACCCACTTCGCGTAGGGCCCGGAGAGCTGCTCGTCGACGAAGCGAACGCCCGGCTCCCACACCGCGATTCGCGTGCGCCAGCGCATCGGAATGCCCCAGAGCTTGATCGTGTAGTCGATAAGCGTGCCCGCCGCCATCACGATCGGGAGCGGCGTTGCGATCGCGAAGCCGAGCTCGCGGGGCGTGAGGCGAGCGAGATTTGCGGCGTCGGCGAAGAAGGCGAAGGCCTGATCGATCTGTACGGGGACGTGAATGTGCGTGTGGAGCGTGTACTCTTTCACGGCCGCGAGCTCAGCTCACCCTCGGCGCCTGACGTGGTGTGCGCACCGATACGCGCACGAGCGCGCGCCGTTCCTGGTCATCACGCTGCCCGAGGAATTCACCTATCGACGCGAGCACGCCAATGTGATCGCAGAAGATCTTGAACGTCGCAACGAGCGGAACCGCAATGAAGGCGCCCGGAATTCCCCACACCCAGAACCAGAAGGCGAGACCCACGAAGAGTGCAACGGGGTTGAGCGCGAGGCGATGACCGAGAAGGATGGGGCTGACGAAATTTCCCTGTATGAGATTTACCGCGAGATAACTGGCAGGGATCAGCAGGGCGTGCCCGACGGAATCGAAGGTCGTGAGGGCAGCGATCATCAGAATCGCCGACATCGCGAGCGCGCCGAGATACGGAATGAACTCCAGTGCGAAAACGAGCATCCCCCAGAGAATGGGGCTCGGCATTCCCCACGCCCACATGATCAGCGCGATGACCACCCCTTCGACTGCGTTCACGAGTGAAGTCGTAAGGAGATAGGTGGAGATCGATGCCTCCGTTTCGCGCGCGATTTGCACGGCGAGCTTTCGTTCGCTGCCGCCGGGCAGAACCTTGATGAGCTTTTGCAGGAAGAGATCTCCCGCAGCGAGGAGGAAGTACAAGAGGATCGTCACTTCGAGGATGGCGCCCACCACTCGCTGCGTGGTGCCGAAGAACCGTGTGACGAGACTCGGTCCGGCAACAACCACCTGCGTCGGCTTGGCAGACCCCGAGGGTGAAGAGCCACCAGCGGTCGCGCTTGCCGCGTTCGCAACCTGCTCGGCGGTCTTGCTCGCGCGCTGTAGCGGCTTGAGGAGCTTGGTGAGCCTCGCTTCCGCCGTGGACAGAGTGGCCGGAGCGTCCGTGGCGAATCGCTCAACAGGTCCGGCTAACTCGTAGCCCGAGAGCCCGACCGCAGTCAACATGCCGAGGATGACGATCAGCGCGCCGAACGGCGGTGAGATCCTGAGTCGCGAAAGCAGCCGTATGACGGGGCTCAAGAGGAAGTTGAGCAGCACCGCAAACACGATCGGCAACAGAAATTCTCTCGCGAAGTAGATCGTGTAGATGACCGCGAGGACTGCAAGGATCCAGACGGCTGTCGACAGCCCTTGCAGCGTGCCGAGCGCGGCGCCAGTCTCATCGATATCGGGCACCGCCTGATCCGCTCCGAGGGGCGAGACGGCGGGCGCGCCGACGTCCACGTCGGGTTCGAGCACGGAGTCGCCTCTATCGCTGCGTGGCTGCATGTTCGTGTCGAAGGTAAGAGGCGGGGCGGTCTATTCGGGCACGAGCGCTACAAGGCAAGTTGTTCGCCAGCACGCTACTCGCACCGTTGGTTCGAGGTGCTACTGCAGCTGAACCTGTACCACGTCGCCCGTCTGATCCGCCGTCCCCGTCGTAATCACGAGATATCTCCGTGGATTCCTGCTCTCTCCCTGCACGAGCTGCCGGATCGGGCCGACAGCATTCACGATCGCCGCGCCGGCGAGGTTCGTCGTGAACGATGCGAGCGACTGAAGGTCGCCGCGGCCGTTCTGCAGCGTCGAGAGGACGAGGACGTACGGTGTTTTCGGCTTGAGACCCGTCACCGCCGCCTGCACGATTTGCGTCAGCCCCTGATCGAAGATCGTCACGCTCGTCGGTCCCATATCCGCGACCTTTGCCTTGCCCCCGCTCGGCGCTCCGAGCGAGAGATGCACGGCGTGGCCGGCGTCCTCGAGTGGCTGCAGATTGCCCTTCCCGCTGCCCGACGGCACGGCGTTCGGGACGTACGCAAGCGCCTGCGGCGCCTGTCCGATGGGAATCGTCGCGATCACCTTGTTCGACGCGGTGTTGATCACGGATAGCGCGTCGCTGTTCTCGAGTCCCACGTACATCATGCTCCCATCGCCCGATGGCCAAATGCCGTGCGGCAGCTTGCCGACGGGAATGGTCGCAACCTTCGAGAAATCCGTCGTCTTGAACACCTGAACCTGATTCAATCCGCCCACCGTCACGTACGCGAAAATGCCGGCGGGAGTGTTCGCGAAGTTCACATGGTTGGTGACCGGTCCTGTGTCGAGGATCTTCTGGATCTTGAATGGCGGATGCGCATCGAACACCACGGTATGTCCGATGTCCTTGAGCGTGAACCACACCTGCCTGCCGTCCGGCGTGGCCGCGATGTTCGGGCAAAAAGGGCTTTCCTGCTTGACGGTCGCGACGATCTTGTGGTCGGCGACGGTGATGATGGATAGCTGCGGCGTGAACGACGAGCAGACGTAGCCATACTTTCCGTCAGGCGAAAAAATCTGCATCCCCGGGCCCGGGGGCACGGTGATGCGCGTCTTCTCCGCGTACGTATTTCCATCGAGGACTGCGACGTAGTCCTCGCCACGCACGGTCACCCAGACCTCATTACCGTCGGGAGTGAAGAACGCTTCGTGCGGCGATCTGCCGACATAGGTCACGTGCTTCACCGAGTTATTGGAGGTCTCGATGAAGGAGACCGAGTTGCTTCCCACGGAGACGACGGCGAGCGTCGTGTGGTCCGGTGAATAGCCCATTCCGTGCACGAGCAGCTGACCCTTGTACAGTGGGCTCATGTTACCGGGCTGGGGATCACCCAGGCGGATGACACCGAGCAGGGTGTTGTCGTCGGGGTTGATGACGGAGACGGTATTAGAGAACTGCTCCGCCACGTACACGCGATCGTGACTGGTTACGGGAATCGCGCCTTCGGTCACGGAGCCGGGGGACTGTCCAGGCCCTGTGGGTGTGAGCGGCGGAGGATTCTTCTGCGCTCGAGCGAGGGAGGCAGTCGCGAGAATGAGCATGGTCGCCAGCGCAACGGCCTTCGAGTTGCTGCTCATCTCACTTCTCCCCGTTGCCGGCGGCCGAATCCCGCCGCGCGGCCATGCGCATCGCGACGATCTCCTGCTGCTGGGTGATGATCATCTCCTGCGCGAGGCGCCGAAGCTGCACGTTCTTCCCGTAGCGAAGCTCGGATCGCGCCATCGCGATCGCACCCTTGTGGTGCGGGATCATCATTGCGGCGAAGTCCGCGTCGGCGTTGCCGTGTGACGTGATCCGCATGCTCGACATCATCGTCGACATCGCCTCACCGCACTCGGCGAGGAGCGGAGACTCGTAGGGTCGCGCGCCGAGGAGGGCAGCGCAGGCGACGAGGGAGGCGATCGCCGTCCACTTCGTGCGTGTGACGTTTGACACTCCGGTCTCCATTGGGGCTGCGCGCGTGTGCCGAACGGGTGATCGCGCGGCGCCGTCGCTCAATGTACAACGACGAATCAGCAGCCCAGTAACAACCTGGATTCGATTCGACGGGAGGCTACTATGGAGATGGCGGTGAGGCCCTGTTGGCTCAGTAGAACATGTTAACCGCAATCGCTGGCGTCACCGAGGATATCGTGTTGTGCCCCCTCGTGATGATGCGGGCCGCCAGGAGCACACCAAAGCTCGGCGACCAGTTGTACTCGACGCCGGGGGCGAAGCCGAAGGCGTCGCTCGACCCCGACTCGAAAACGACGCGCGGCGTCTCCGGGTCGACACTGTCGAAGCCACTTACCGTCGTGCTCGTCCCGTGCCGGTAGGTGAGATCGAGCGCGAGCACCCAGCGCTGTGTCACACTGTACTCCCCCGCGAGATCGACGAACTGCGACATCCCCGGCTGCGCGCGCCCGCGGAAGCCAGCTCCCGTTCCGTAGACACTGACATCCTCTACGTGCACGCTGTTGGAGAAGGTGTGCGAGAGGTCGAGTCGCGTGCGGAGAATCCGGCCGTTGGGCATCCAGAAAAATCTCTGCGAGTAGAGCGAAAGCTGCGTCGAATACGCACCACCGCCCATCCCGTCAGCCGGTCGGCTGCCGAGCCTGTCGTACTTTCCTACTGGCAATCCCTCCTGAACGACGATCGCGATCGTCGGCACCCAGTTGCCCTCGTGAAATTGCGTCAGCCGATACTGCGCGAGCAGCGAGACATCGCCGACGCCGATTTTCGAGCTGTTCGTCCCCTCGCTCACCATGTTGAAGCCGAAGGTAGGAATCACTCCGACAGTGAAGTTGTTCGCGAGGCCGAAGTTGATGTACGTGAGCGATCCGAAGCCGTTGGAATGCGGAGTGCGCACATCGTAGATGTACGGCTCGACGAGAAAGTGTCCGGGCGGTAGCGTATTCGGCGACGCGGCGAGCATCGGACCCGTCCACCACGCATCGTCCGTCGACTGGCGCGCCCGCGCGCCGTGAGCGGCGCTTGTGGCGGTATCCGTGCGTTGAGCGCCGACTGCCGACACGAGCGCCGCGATCGCGATCGCGGCAACGATGAAGATTCGCATACGAAATGAGTGCGGATTGGACGCTTCCCGCTCAAGTACCAGTGCGGGAAAGGTCCATGATCCAGTTCATCCATCTGGCCGCGCGTGGATGAGACCATCCACTCGCGCCAGACGACGGATCAGTCGTCGATGTGGATGATCCCGCGCTGCAGCGCGATCGTCACCGCCTCGGTGCGGTCGGCCGCGTCGAGCTTCGACATGATGTGCTTGAGATGGACCTTCACCGTCTCCTCGGTGCGGCCGATCACGCGCGCGATGTCCTTGTTGCGGAGGCCCTTCGCCGCATATGCCAGCACCTCGAGCTCCCGCGGAGTCAGATCCACCCGCGGCGTGTACTCGGCCAGTCTCCCCGCGACGGGAGATGGTATCACCTTGCGGCCACCCGCGGCGTTGCGGACGGCATTCACCACTTCGCGGCCGAGGGTGTCCTTGAGGAGATAGCCGCACGCGCCGGCATCGAGGGCGCGGTGAATATCGGCGTCGCCGTCGTAGGTGGTGAGCACGACGATCCGGCGATCGGGGTGCGCGGCGCGAATCTCACGAATAGCGGCGATTCCGCCCATGCCCGGCATCCGAAGATCCATCAGCACGACGTCCGGGTCGAACTCCTGCTGCATTGCGACGCCTTCCGCGCCGTCGCTCGCCTCGCCGACGACATCCATGTCGGGCTCGTTCGTGAGTAGGGCGCGGATGCCCGCACGAACCACAGGATGATCGTCGGTGATCAGTACACTGATGCTCATGTCAGTATGAAGCAACTCGCGCGGATTTCTCGCAATACCTCATTGGAGGTAGCACGCCGGAGCGCCGAAACACCGCCCTTCAGCTCGTGTGAATGATCCCGCGCTCGAGCGCCACGGCCACTGCCTCGGTTCGATCGACGACGCCCAGCTTCGCGAGGATGCTCTTCACGTGCATCTTCACGGTCTCCTCGGTGCGACCGATCTCGTTCGCGATCTCACGGTTGCGCAGCCCGCGCGCGATCATCGTCAGCACCTCGAGCTCGCGCGCCGTGAGGGAGACTCGCGCGCCGAACTCCGCCAGCTGCGCCGCCACGACCGTCGGGATCACCTGCTCGCCACGCGCCGCAGCGCGCACGGCATCGATGACCTGGCCGCCGACCATGTCCTTGAGCAGATAGCCGGCCGCTCCGGCGTCGAGCGCACGGTGAATGTCGTCGTCGCCGGCGTATACCGTGAGAACGATGATCCTCGGCGCCACCACCGAAGAATCGTCCGTCGCCTCGCTCATGATCGCGCGTATCGCGTCGACGCCGTCCATCACCGGCATGTTGATGTCCATGAGCATCACGTCGGGATGCGTCTCGCGAAAGAGCTCGATGGCCAGTTGACCGTTGGCGGCTTCGCCGACGAGCTGCATGTCGCTCTCGAGCGCGATGACGGCGCCCAGCCCTGCCCGAATCATCGGATGGTCGTCCACAACGGCGATACGAATCGTCATGGATGCAAGAAGCCCCGGTGTAGCGGTCGCGGCAATACCTCCGATGAGTAGATCACGCGACTCATGCACGCGCGAGAACGACCACCACGGTCGTCCCGTGTTTCGGCTCACTCGTGATCGTGAGTCGCGCTCCGATCAGCGCCGCCCGCTCGCGCATGCCGACGAGCCCGAAGTGCCCCCGACCATCGGCGGCGAGGCGTGCCTCTGGCGTCGTACTCACGTCGAAGCCGCGGCCGTCGTCGCGGACCGTGAGCCGGAGCGCCGACGGCTCGTACACGAGGCTGACGACGATACGCTTTGCCGCACCATGTCGAACGGCGTTCGCGATCGCCTCGCGGGCAATGCGGCCCAGCTCCTCTTCGATGTGCGGCGAGAGCTGGCGCCGCTCGCCGGCAACGGCAAAGTCGAGAGCGATACGTTCCGTTCCAATCACTTCGCGCGCGGATCGTTCGAGCCTGTCGACGAGCGCGGAGCCGCCGAGAGTGGCGGGGGCGTTGATCGGCGCGCGCATGTCCCACACAGCCTGCCGCGCCTCGGTGAGCGTCTGGTCGGCGACGGCGACGAGCGCGTCGAGCGCGTGCGTCGACTCGTCATCGATATTGCGCGTCTCGCTCGCCACGGACGGCGAGGACAGCGCGCGCTGCCTGCGCGCGCCGATCGCGCGCAGCTGCAGCGCGATGCCGGTGAAGCCCTGGAGCAGTGTGTCGTGGAGCTCGCGCGCCATGCGGGTGCGCTCCTCCACCACCGCGTGCAGGCGCGCCTCGAGCTGCTTTCGCCGGTAGCGCAGCACGAGCCAGATCGCGGCAGCGGCGATCGCAATCGCCAACGTGATGAACCACCAGCGCTGCCACATTGCGGGGAGCACGCGAAATCGCAGCTTCGCCTCGTCCGCTCCCCAGCTGCCCCGCGCGGAGCGCGCGCCTACGCGCATCGTGTAGTGTCCGGGTGGAAGTCGCGTGAAGGCCGCAGTGCGCTGCGCGCCTGCATCCACCCAGGTGGTGTCGAGGCCATCCAGTCGATAGCGCAGTCGCACACCCGCGCCGTCGCTGAGGCTCACGCCAGTGTAACTGATCTCGATGCGGCGAGTCTCCGCCGGAAGCTCGACGCCCTCGCGCGTCCCGGCGTTTTGTCCGTCGGCGGTCATCGTCTCGATGTGGACGAAGGGGCGGAGCGTGTCGCGTGGCACTCGCGACGGGTCGATAATCGCGAGTCCCCACGCCATCGAGAACCAGAGCATGCCATCAGGCGAGCGGAAAGATCCGGGTGAGGCATCGAGTACGAAATCCTGTCCCGGTAGACCATCCGGCGCTCCGAAGGTGAGCGCGGAGCTGAGCTGCGCGTCGCGCCCAGCCAGCACGGCATCCGATACGGAATCGAGATCGCTGAGCGAAAGTCGCGTGAGACCGCGCGCGCCCGCGAGCCAAAGATGCCCCATCCGGTCGCCCTCGATCGCGTCGACGTATTCATCGACGAATCCCTGCGCGCTTCGAAGCGCAACGAGCTTCCCATCCAGCACGCGCGTGAGGCCGCCGTGTGTGCCCACCCAGATCGAGCCGTTCGTATCGGTGTGGATCGCGGTGATCAACGGCGCGGCCAGTCCGTCGGCCACGCGAAACGTCTTCACCGAATCGCCGACGATGTGCGAGAGGGCCGCGTTGCCGACCCACATGTCCGTCGGCTTCTGCGTCCAGAGGCGCATGGCGACGTTCTCCGCCAGCCCATCGCGTGTGGTGAAGTTTTTCGCGCTGAGCCGGCCGCTCCGCAGCCCGGTGAGTCTCGTGAGCCCGCCGCGCGTGCCGATCCACAGCTCTCCTCCGGGCGCATCAACGATGGAGAATACGGAGCCGGGCGCAACGCCCTCGGCCGCACCCACGTAGCGCTGCGCGCCCGATGTCGCATAGTTGGTCGCGCCGCCGCGATCCCATCCGGCCCACACCGAGCTGTCGCTCCCGCGCGCCAGCGTCGTCACGCGTCCGCGCTCGACTACCGCGACCGTCTTCAGCTGTGCGCGCCCCGCGACGACGCGGCCGCTGTACAACCCACCGGCTACGGGAGCGAGCCACAGTTTTCCGCTCTCGTCGAGAAGAATCGCGCCCATCGCCGAAGCAGGGAGTCCGTCGCGAGTCGTGAGTGCCTGGAATGGAACCGGGTGGAAGCGATTGAGACCGAGTCGCGTGCCCACCCAGACGTTGCCGTCGCGATCGGCGAGGATTGCGATCGCGCGATCGTCGGTGAGCCCGTCGCGCTGCGTGAAGCTGGACGCGCGATACTCGCCGCCCTTCTGTTTTGCCACACGCACGATGCCACCGCCGTCCGTCGCGAACCAGATCGCTCCGTCGCCGGTCTCCGCCGCGGCGAATACCGGATGCGTTGGAAGTCCGCCCCAGAACTCGATCTTCGCTGTAAACGCACCGCCCGCGTAGCGAACGACGCCGGTCCGCGTTCCTACCCAGAGCGCGCCGTCGCGAGCGCGGAAGACCGTCGTTGCATGATCATCACCGATGCCTTCTGCCTTGCCGAAGCGCGTGATGATTCCGTCGTGCACTCGTACGAGTCCGGCGCGATCGTGAGCGATCCAGAGCGTGCCGTCGGGGTCGGCAACGATGCCGTAGCCGTCGCTTGCCGGCACGCCGGGAAGGGGGATACGAACGTAGCGGCCGGCGACCAGCTCGAACACGCTCCCGCGTACGGTGACGCCATAGACGATGCCCTTCCCGTCGACGGCCAGCTGCTGCACTGCCTCGCCTTCGAAGGTCGTGTCCGTGACACCGGGCCCGAACTCGCCATTGGCGTACGGCACCATGCCGCGATCGGTCGCGACCCACATGGTGTCGCGCCCGGCGATCTCCATCGGCCAGACCAGATATGCGAGACGGCCCGTGAGCACCGGAGCAGACGCCGGCGTGATCAACTCGAAGCGAAGGCCGTCGAAGCGTGCCATGCCCGCGGATGTCGCGAGCCAGAGATATCCGTCGGAGCTCTGAGCGAGGAAGTTGACGTTGTTCGCTGGGAGCGCGCTCGTCGTGCTCCCGGTCTGCCACGCGTCGAGGCGATAGCCGCCGAAGGCGACGGCGGGAGTCTGCGCGCTGGCGGGGGCCGGCGATGCCGCGACCACGGCGCACGCCAGGGCGCTCGCGATCGTCGCTCGTACCGATTCAGGGATGGGGCGGCGCAGGTGGGGGGAGTACGGTGAATGCACGACAGTCATTTTCGCAATCGGTGACACGCGAGGCGATAGCGCCTGAACAAAGTGCGCGCCCCGCGAGACGGGCGCCATAGCCGACCCGCATCTCCCCATTGGAGGTAGAGGAAGATCAC
>JBDTXL010000020.1:0-5216 GCA_040006195.1 Gemmatimonadota bacterium
GCTACCGGCTCGTCGCCGCCGAGGAGGTCTCGGCGACGGTGATCGCGGTGGACGCTGAGCGGTCGATCGTGCGCCTCGACGCGAATCTGATGAAGGTGCGCTCGCACTTCGTCGCCGGAGGAGGCTCGATGGTCGCGGTGGGCGGAGTGGCGGGCGGCGTCATGATGGCGCTCGGCGTGATGACGGTCGTTGCGGCGCTGCCGGTCGCGGCCGGGCTCGTGGCGGGATACTTCATCTCGCGCGGGCACGGACCGCAGGTTGTGGGCGCGCAGCTCGCACTCGAGCAGATGCTCGATCGCCTCGAGCGCGGCGAGCTGCAGCGTCCGTCGCTTCTCTCCGCCATCACCTCGATCGCGGGACTTCGCTCGCCCTGATCGGCTCCATCATTCTCTCTTCCCTCTGAAATCAACCAATGACAACGATTGCGACCGTCGGCGTGCTCGGCGGAGGACTCATGGGCTCGGGAATCGCGCAGGTTGCGGCCGCGAACGGATTCAAGACGATCGTCCGCGAGGTCGATGACGCGTCCATCGCGCGTGCGCGCGCGAGCATCGACAAGTCGCTCGGGAAGGCGATCGAGAAGGGGAAGCTCACGGAAGAGGCGCGGACGGAGACGCTCAGCCGGCTGACGTTCACGACGAAAGTCGCGGATCTCGCGCCGGCCGACATCGTGGTCGAGGCCATCATCGAGGATCTCGATCTCAAGAATGCGATCTGGAAGGAGCTGAACGAATTGTGCGGGGCGCACACGATATTCGCGTCGAACACGTCGAGCCTCACGATCGCGGCGATGGCCGCGGTGAGCGGGCGCGGCGACCGGATGGTGGGGCTGCACTTCTTCAATCCGGTGCCGGTGATGAAGCTCGTCGAGGTCGTGAAGACCGTCACGACCAGCGACGAGTCGTTCACGCGCGCGTTCGAGTTCGCGAAGGCGCTCAAAAAGGAGCCGATCGCGGCGAAAGACAACTCGGGCTTCGTCGTGAATCTGCTGCTCGTCCCCTATCTGCTCGATGCGATCAACGCGCTCGAGCACGGCGTCGCGAGTGTCGCAGACATCGACAAGGGGATGATGCTCGGCACCGGCTACCCGATGGGGCCGTTCACGCTGCTCGACTTCGTCGGTCTCGACACGACGTACAAGATCGCCGAGATCATGTTCGACGAATATCGGGAAAAGCGGTATGCGCCGCCGCCGCTGCTCAAGCGGATGGTACTCGCCGGCTACTATGGTAAGAAGTCGAAGCGGGGATTCTACGATTACTCGGTAGAGCCGCCGGTCGTGAGCGCGCTGGGACTCTAGGCGCCCTTCTTCACCAGATATTTCCGGACAAACTCATCCATCCGTACCAGATCGAGAGCGGCGTCCTTGCACGGGCCGTTGGGGAGCGTCATCGGCAGCCCGAGCACCGGCACGCGGCCGGCGACATCGTGCAGCCCGCTCACGAGGTCGCGTTCGCACGCGACCGCGACCACGGCCTTCGGGCGCCGCTCGCGGATCACGCGTCGCGCGAGCTGTCCTCTCGTCGCAACGAAGGCGGACACGCCGTACAGCTTGGCGATGCCGAGCACGCCGTCGAGCGCCTCGCGCGAGAGGCAGCGCGGGATGAGGATGAGGAGCTCGGAGGGATTCACGCGACGCTCACGCGCGAGAGCGAGATCGTTGTAGACCGCAACGCTCGCGTGGTCGGTCCAGTCGCGCTTCACGCCGAACAGCTCACCGACTCGCCAGGCGAGATTGAGCGTGCGCAGCAGCAGCCCTCGCTCGGCCAGCTTCTCCGGAAGGAGCGCGCGTCCCGTCCAGACGGAGAGCGCGAGCAGCGTGAGCCACGCGAGCGAGATCGAGACGAAGGCGGCGATACCGAGGTAGAGCGCGGTGGGAAGTCGTCGCGAGAGGAGGGCGAGCCGAGGCGCGAGCAGGTAGACTGCTGCTGCGGCGAGAATGGCGACGAGGACGATGCCGACGGCCGTGAAGCCGAAGTAGAGGCGCGTGGGCGACGTGAAGTCGCCACCGTTGTCGAGCGCGCCGCCGTCCCATTCGTCCCATTCGTGTCCGAGCCGCCGGTCTGTTTCGATCTTGATCAGCGGTCCGACCTGCCGCAGCGGTACCTCGCTCTCCATGCTGGATGATGACGGGATCGCGAGTGCCTTGTCAACGGCGGCTGGACTCGCCAATGTGGCCAGCGTGAAGCCTGACGGATTTCGCGGCGTCTTCCGCGACGACGACTCGGCGCGAGCCGTGTATGCCGAGGGCGCGGGCATCGCGCGCGTGCTGCCGGCGGCGGTGGCGGTCCCTGCAGACGCGGACGACGCTGCGGCGCTGGTGCGCTGGGCCGCATCGAGTGGAACGGCGCTGATCGCGCGCGGCTCGGGGAGCGGGATGGCGGGCGGTGCGGTTGGCCCGGGAGTCATTGTCGACCTCAGTCGTCTCGATTCGATTGGACCGATCGACACCAGTCGCCGGCGCGTGATGGTTGGGCCGGGTGCGGTGCGCGGCGCGGTGAATGAGCGCGCGCGAGCGCAGAAGCTCAGATTCCCCGTTGATCCGTCGAGTGGCGCATTTTGCACGATTGGCGGAATGGCGGCGACGAACGCCGCTGGCGCGCACACGCTGCGCTACGGTGCGACGCGCGCGTGGGTGACGGCGCTCGACTGCATCTTCAGCGACGGCTCGCGCGCGCTGATTCAGCGCGGCGCGCCGCTCCCGGAGGTCCCCGCCGTCGACCGCTTCCTCGCTAGCGCGCACTCGGCCATCCTCGCCTCACCCGCGCGCCTGCGCTCGCATCCGGGTGTGCGTAAGGATTCGTCAGGATACGCGCTCGCCGACTATGCACGAAGTGGCGAGATGCTCGAGCTGCTTATCGGCAGCGAGGGGACGCTCGCACTCTTCGTCGGCATCGAGCTCTCGCTCACCTCGCTGCCCGGCGCGACGAGCTCCCTCGTCGCGGAGTTCCCGACGCTCGAGCAGGCGGTGGATGGTGCGGCGCGCGCGAGGGTCGGCGGCGCGAGCGCCTGCGAGCTCCTCGACCGAACGTTCATCGATGTCGCGCGGTCTGGGCCTGCGCTCGTCGCAATCGACGGCTCGAGCGAAGCTGTGCTTCTGATCGAGATCGAGGCGGGAGACGCGAACGCCGCCGCGGGGGCGGCGACGCTGATGGAGCAGGCGATGATCTCGTGCGGCGCAACAAAGGTGAGCGTCGCACTCAACTCGGAGGACGAAGCCCGCCTCTGGGCGCTGCGCCACGCCGCCAGCCCGATCCTCAACCGCCTGTCGCCCTCGCTCAAGTCGATGCAGTTCATCGAGGACGCCGCGATGCCGCCGGAGAAGCTCCCGCAGTACGTCCGCGGCGTTCGCGAGATACTCGCGCGCCACGAGGTGAAGGGTGTCATCTTCGGTCATGCCGGCGACTCGCACGTGCACGTGAATCCGCTCATCGACGTGCGCCGCATCGACTGGCGCAACACGGTTCGCTCGATCCTCGACGAGGTGACGTCACTCGCGGCGCAGCTTGGCGGGACGATCGCGGGCGAGCACGGCGACGGCCGGCTGCGGACGCCGCTGCTCGAGCGCGTGTGGGACGCACGCTCCGTGGCGCTGTTCGCGCTGGTGAAGCACGCCTTCGATCCGCAAAATATTTTCAATCCCGGGGTGAAGGTGCCCGACGGCGTTGGACACCCGATCGGCGATGTGAAGTACGACCCGACCCTGCCGCAGCTTCCGCTCGATGCCCGGGAAGCGCTCGACCGAGTCGAGCGCGACCGCGCGTGGAGCAGCTATCGACTCTCGATGATCGGCGGCAGCTGAGCCGCTCAGCCAACCTCTGGAGATCCGTGTACTACTACGAGCCGCGCATCACCCTTCTCGCGAAGCCGACCTTCACCACACCCGAGCACCTCGGCGTCGCCTGGCTCGGTGAAAGCACGGCCGGCGAGCAGCTCGCCGAATTCGCCGGACGACTCTGCTACATGAGCCAGAAGAATCCGGCGGGGCGCACGACGCGGGATTACCTCGAGAACATCAAGAAGCAGGGGCACGGCAGCGTTCTCGAGCACGCGAGCTACTCGCTGCTCTTCGAGGGCGTCAGCCGCTCGCTCACGCACGAGCTGGTGCGCCACCGGGCGGGGTTCGCCTACTCCCAGCTGTCGCAGCGCTACGTCGACGAGAAGGACGCGAGCTTCGTCGTGCCGCCGGCGGTGGCGGGCGACGAGGCACTCGAGGGCGCGTGGCGCAGCCAGGTGGACGGCGCGCTCGCGAGCTACGTCGCGCTCGTCGAGCAGCTGATGGAGCGTTACTCCTGGGTCGCGGACAAAGTCCACAGGCGGAAAATGGCGCGCGAGGCCGCGCGCGGCGTGCTGCCGAACTCCACGGAGACGAAGATCGTGGTGACGGCGAACGCCCGCGCCTGGCGGACGATGCTCGAGCTCAGGTCGAGCGAGGGCGCGGAGCTGGAGATTCGGCGGCTGGCGGTAGCGACGCTGCGACTGCTCGCCGAGGAGGCACCGGGCTTCTTTTCCGACTTCGAGATCTACGTCGGCGACGATCGGCGCGAGGCAGCGAGAGTCAGCTTTCACAAAGTGTGAAATAAAGCCGGCGCGTGAACGAAAAATCATTGCGCTGCATTTCATCGACTCTTATTTTGCTCGCACCTTCGATGTCGGCCTCACACTTGCTTCTGGTTAGAGCAATGAGATGTGAACGATTCGAGCGAGATGCGCGTCATATGAAAGAGCAGCGCGCACGGGATGGGTGGCGGCGAGTGTGCGACCGGAATTGTCTGACCTCAAGCAGGATCGGATGACACGTATCGGGTTCGCGTACAATCAGAAGCCTGAAGTACCTGCTCTTCGTCTCGAGGACGGCGCCGCGAGTGCGCGTCCCGACGAAGAGCCTCCCAGTATCGCCCCAACCGATTGGGCGAGCGCCGCGGATCCCGCGGTGTCCTCGCGGGCCGGCGGCGTCGCCGCGGCCGAAGTCGACGATGAGTTCGCGGAGTGGGACAGCGCCGAGACCATCAATGCCGTCGCCAATGCACTCGGCGCCCTTGGCGAAGTAGTCCGCCTCGAGGCAAACGCAGATTTCCCCGAGCGGCTTCGAGCGACGCTACCGGACATCGTCTACAACATCGCGGAAGGAATGGGCGGCGTGAACCGCGAAGCCCACGTTCCCGCAATTTGCGAATTCTTCGGAATCCCGTACTCGGGATCCGATCCGTTCTCGC
>JBDTXL010000021.1:0-4402 GCA_040006195.1 Gemmatimonadota bacterium
ACCTGCGCGAGATCGCTGTCGTACGACACGCCGACCTTCGCGTGCAGACGAAAGATCGGGTCCCGAAGGGTGAAGTTCGTGACCGTATTCTGCACCAGCGTGGCATTCGGGATGATCAGGTCTTCCTCGTCGCGCGACCGCGCGATAGTGGTGCGCAGCCCCATGCGGGTGACGCGCACGACGCGTTTCTCCACCTCGAGAATATCGCCGGGCTTGATGGCCCGCTCGGTGAGCAGCAGGATGCCGGCCACGAAGTTCTGCGCCACATTCTGCATGGCAAAGCCGATGGCGACCGCGAAGAACGCACCGGCGGTAAAGAGCGCGCCGAGGTTGAGCCCGAGCGTCTGCAGCGCGATGCCGAGGCCGAGAAGGACGATTACATAGTGCGTCAGGCGGGTGGAGATGCCGATCGTCCCCGCGTCGGATACGCCGCGGAGACCGAGCGCTCGCGTCATCGCCCGCTGTGCGAGGCGCGAAGCAAAGAAGGTGGCGAACAGAATTACGCCGACGACCACGATCGTCGTGAGGGTAACCGCTGTTCCTCCGACCGTCACGATCGGAGAATTCAGGAAATGGGATAGTCCGGACGTATCGATGGAAGCCTCGCGGAAGGACTCTGAAGCTTACACCCGTGCGGGAATCGTGCTCGCGTTTCCGTCGCGGAGCGAGTTGTAGTGCGGCGACATGATCTCGACTCCGGCCTCGTTGAAAGCATCCTGAATGTGGGAATGCAGCGCCGAGTAGGTCGCGGCCATGAGATCCGCGCGCCGCGTCACGGCATTGATCTCGTAGGAAACGAAGAAGTCATCGAGACTCGTCTGCAGAACGTATGGCGCGGGCTCGGCCACGATGTTCTCGGTGCGCGCGGCCGCGCTCGTCAGCAGCGCGTGCACGGTTCGCCACGGCGCATCATAGCCGATCGTCACGGATGTGTTGAGCACGAGCCCCGGACCATCAGCCAGCCGGGTGTAGTTCAGCACCTGTGCCGCGAGCACCGCCCCGTTGGGAATGGTGACTTCGACATTCTTGATCGTGCGAACGCGGGTGACGAGCAGCGAGCGCTCGGTGACATCGCCCACGGCGTCGCCGATCTTCACACGGTCGCCCACTTCGAATGCGCGCGTATACGTGAGCACGATGCCCGCCACGATATTGCTCACCGCCGATGACGAGCCCAACGAAAAGAGCACGCCGAGGAAGAGCGACACTCCCTTGAACGCATCGGTGTGGGAGCCGGGCAGATACGGAAAACAGGCAACGGCCGCGAACGCCAGCACCAACACTCGCGCGATCTTGTACGTCGGGTCGGCCCACTCGCGGTAGAAGCCGTCGAACTGGACGGCGCCTGTCTCGATCGCGCGGAAGATGGCGTGGATCAGCTTCAACACGTATCGCGTCACGAGCACGATGACGAGCAAGTAGAAAATGCTCGGCACGAAGCCGATGAAGCCGTTCCACATCGCGCCGAGCGGCGTGAGCGCGTAGCCGACGATGCGACGCGAGAGCGGCTCGGTCCACGGGAAAAAGCTGAGCACGAGCGGGATGTACACGTAGAAGAGCACCACCGTTACGGTGGCGCGGACGGCTCGCGCGAGCAGCAGGAGCGCGCGCGAGATTCCTTCTGCGGATAGCAGCTCGAGTTGCTGAATGCGAAGCGCGGGGATGCGTGTTCGCCGGATCGCCTCGAGCCGGCGATAGATGCGCGGGAAGGCGAAGTGGAGAAGCGCGAGCGCCAGCAGCAGTACGACCGTCGCGATTGCGGCGTATCCCGCGTCGATCAGCAGCGCGCGTGCGCTGAGCTCCGTGCTGGCCGCGCGGACCGCGCGCTGCAGTCGAATCGCGTAGGCGTGCGACACGACATCCCGGGTCTTGCCGAGCGACGTGGCGTCGGTGTCGAGGACCGTCATGATCACGGTGCCTCGAGAGACGAGCTCGGAAAATCCGCCGGCATCGACGACGGCGATGCTGTCGCGGCTGTCGCTTCTTCTGTTGGACAGCTCGGTCATCCGTTCTGCGACTGCACCCGCGCGTTGAGTGGCGGTGAATGGCCCGAGCGATCCATACAGTCGGAAGAGGGTATCGTTGCGAAAGACCACCGGCGCACCGGCGATCGAATCCGTGCGCGGCGTGTGCACGCTGGCACTGTCGCGCGCCGGGAGCGCTACCGGCTGGCGGTCCTGGGCAACAGATTGTGCGCGCGCGCTCCCGATCAGAGCGAGCGCGGCGACGGGGATCAAGCAAGCTGTTAGTGTGCGCATTTCGACAGTCACGCGACCTGCGGATGTGCTTCCCCGATTTCGGAGCCGGACTTTCGCACCATGCGCGCCGCCACGATCGCGGTCGCACTGCCTTGCAGCAGAATCGAGACGGCGACGACGCCGAAGGTGATGGTGACGATCTGGTCGCGAGCCGGCGTGCCCGGCGGGAGGCTGAGGGCGAGGACCATCGATAGCGCACCGCGCAATCCGCCAATGACGAGGAGCGCCTGCCAGCCGCCCGGAATTCGCTCGCGCGTGGGGCGGAGCAGCGCGCTCACGCCGAAGATCATGATTGCGCGGCCAATCGTAACCGCTAGATACGACAGAACGATTGGGAGCCAGTCGTGCGCGAGTGCCGGGAGGTGTATCTGCAGTCCGAGCAGCAGGAAGACGATCGAGTTGAGCATGAACGACACGTACGACCAGAATCCCACGACTGCATCGCGAGTCGATGCCGACATGGCCATGCGCTCAGCGTAGCTCCCGCATACCATGCCTGCGCAGACGGTAGCGATCACTCCGGAAACGCCGAGCGACTCGGCGAGGGCGAAGGAGCCGTAGGCGGCGATCATGGTGAGCGTGATCTCGGTGGCGGGATCATCCACGCGACGCATGCACCAGGTAACGCCGAGCGCGGTGATCATGCCGACCGCTACCCCGCCGCCGGCCATGAGAAGAAACTGCCCAAGGAGATGAAGCGGCGCGGGCGTTGCGGCGGCGCCTCCCTCGGCGACGGCGAGAGCTATGGTAAAGATGACGACGGCGGTGCCGTCGTTGAGCAGACTTTCGCCTTCGACGAGCACCTGGAGACGACGAGCGACGCCGAGCTCGCGGAAGAGGGCGACGACGGCGACCGGATCGGTGGCGGCGATGAGCGAGGCGAAGAGGAGCGCGGAGCGCCAGCCGACGGACGGCAGCCACCCAGCGGATGCGGCGCCAAGCACGAGCAGAGCGGTGAGCGCGATGGCGACGACGACGCCGGGCACGGCGAGCGAGATGATGGCGAGCTTGTTACGCCAGAATTCGTCCGCCTTGAGGTGATACGCGGCTTCGAAGAGCAGGCCGGGAAGGAAGACGGCGAAGAGCAGCTCCTTATTGAGCGGCGGCGCCGGAATGTTGCCGATTGCGCCGAGTGCGAGCCCGACCGAGACGAGAGCGATGGTGTAGGGAATGCGAACGCGCCTGCTGAGAGCCGCAACGAGAGTTGCGATCACGAGGAGGATGATGAACGTATTTACGAGGTGCATCGGAGCCGTGCTCGCAGAGGAGGTCTGACTGAGGAAGGTAGTCGAAATCGTGGATCGTACATGGGGATTGAGGTGTGGCAGGGGCAGTAGAGCACGCGGCGAGCGGCAGCGAAGAGGAGGCGCCTGCGAGCGCGCGCTACTATAGTACTGCGTCGCAGGTGACGATGTCTGTTATCGGAGCCGAGAAGTGGGCGAACGACCTTCCCGAGGCTGAGGAGCTGCGAAATGGAGCAGAGCACATCACGCGGGCCAGGAGTAAAAATTCCGCCACCGCTTCTGTTTCTGATGCCGCTCCTCACAGGCTTTTTAGTCCAACGCTTCGTGCCGATCCACCTCGTGTCGGGAATCGGTCCCGCGAATATTCTCGATGTGGTGGGCGGAATCGAGATCTTCATCGGCGTGGCGTTGGCGACGTGGGCCGTTGCGACGTTCAAGCGGCTGCAAACGTCGATCATCCCGATCCGCCCGGCACGCACGCTGGCGGCGGAGGGGCCGTACAGGTTGACGCGGAATCCGATGTACGTGTCATTCGCGCTCGTCTATCTGGGGATCACCTTCGTGACGAATGCGTTCTGGCCGCTGCTCTTTCTGCCGGAGGCGATCGTGATGACCTATTTGCTCGCGATCAAACTCGAAGAAGCGTATTTGTCGCGCGAGTTCGGCGACGCGTATGCGGAATACTGCAAACGGGTGCGGCGCTGGATTTAGCGCGCGAGTGACAGTGAGTTACGATTTCCGCGAGCCGCGGTAGACGTTCTCGAGCAGCATCAGCACGACAGCGGCGAAGAAGATCGGGGCGCGCCACTGCGCAGAGATGCCGAGGCGCGGAACGACGAACGCCGCGAGTGCGACGCAGGCGAGGGTGCCGATGGTGAGCGTGGCGTCTTCGACGAAGAG
>JBDTXL010000022.1:0-16988 GCA_040006195.1 Gemmatimonadota bacterium
TGTAGCGCCCGCCCAAACGTAGCAGCTCCGGCTGCGTTCCCCGCTCCACGATCTCCCCGTTCTCGAGCACGAGAATCTGATTCGCGCTTGCGATCGTCGAGAGGCGGTGCGCGATCACGAAGGTCGTGCGACCCGTGCGCAGCGAGCGGAGCCCGTCGCGGATGAGCGCCTCGCTCTCACTGTCGAGACTCGAGGTCGCCTCGTCGAGGATGAGGATCTTCGGGTCGGCGAGGATCGCGCGCGCGATCGCGACGCGCTGCCGCTGCCCGCCGGAGAGGCGCACGCCGCGCTCGCCGACGATCGTCTCGTAGCCGAGCTCGAACTCGGAGATGAACTCGTCGCAGTGTGCGATCTTGCTCGCCTCACGGATCTCATCCGCCGTGGCGCCCGGCTTCGAGAACGCAATATTTTCGCCGACCGTACCGTCGAAGAGAAAGTTGTCCTGCAACACGACGCCGAGGTGCGAGCGATACTGCCGGAGCTTGAGCGATTCGAGCGGGCGGTTGTCGATCGTGATCGTGCCTTTCTGCGGATGATTGAAGGCCATGATCAGGCTGATGAGCGTGCTCTTCCCCGAGCCGCTCGAGCCGACCAGCGCCGTCGTCGATCCTGCGGACGCGTGGAAGCTCACATCGCGAAGCACCGGCGTCTCGGGCTTGTACTCGAACCAGATGTGATCGAAGCGCACGTCGCCGACGAGCGTCGGCACCTCGCTGTGCACGTTGTCGTTCTCGTCTTCGGTCGCCATGCGGCGGATCTCGCGGATGCGGTCGAGCCCCGCGAACGCCTCGCTGATCTGCGTGCCAATCGATGCGATCTGGATCACGGGCGCCGCCAGCAAGCCTACGAAAATACCGTAGGTGATGAGATCACCGAGCGTCATCCTGCCATCGAGAACGGCATTCCCGCCCATGATGAACATGATGATGCCGACGATCCCGATGATCAGCGTCGAGAACGCGGTAACGAGAGAGATGCCTGTGAGCGTCGAGGCGATGTTGCGGAAAAGCGAGTGGATGCCGACCGCAAACGTCTTCTCCTCGCGCCGTTCGGCCACGTACGTCTTCACGATACGCACTCCGCCCATCGCCTGCGCGAGCCGTCCGGTGACCTCGGCGGTGATCGCACCTCGCTTGCGAAAGATCGGGCGTAGCCGCTTGAACGCCACCGCCATGACACCGCCGAACGAGAGCAGGACGACGAGTGTGATCGTCGTCATCTGCCAGTTGAGGTAGAAGAGCACGGCGAGCGCGACGATCGCGGTGACGATCCCGCCCACCAGCTGCACGAGTCCCGTGCCGACGAGATTGCGAATTCCCTCGGCGTCGTTCATCACGCGGGAAATGAGTATCCCGCTCTGCGTGGAATCGAAGTAGCTGACGGGGAGGCGGAGAAGGTGCGCCTGGAGCTTCTTGCGCATATCGGCGATGGCGCGCTGCGCGGCGATACTCATGACCTGAGACAGTCCGAACGACGTCGCGCCCTGAACCAGCGTCGCGATGCCCGCGGCCGCGGCAAGTGGATACAGGAGCCCGACCTGGTGCTTGCCGATGACATCGTCGATCAGGAATTTCGCGCTAGCGGGAAGTACGAAGCCGGCGAGCTGATTGATGATCATCAGCGGGAAGCCGAGTGCGAGCTTCTTCCGGTGCGCCCAGATCAGCTCACGCGCTTCGGCCCACGCGTTGTTGTAGTCGGTCTTTCGCTTTTCCTCCGCCACGCTTTCCGCCTGTTCCTCGAGTTTCCGAAAGATAGCCCGCCTCGAGGATCAACGCCCGAAGGAGGCTGACTGTGCCAGAGAGCTCGCTCGGCTCTCATCGCTCGACCGTGACGCGAACCTCATCGCTCTGCGCGCCAGACGCACTCGCGCGGATGACGTGGGTGCCGGCGACAAGCGGCAGGCGGCTCGCGTTGGTCGGTCTCCCATCGACGAACCAATGCACCGTGCGCGCATCGGCGCCCTCGGCGCGCAGCGCGATGGTGGCGAAGCGCGCTTCTACGCCGGGCGGCACGCCGTAGCGATCGCCGTTTTGCGGCGAGCTGATGTGAAAGCTCGGCACGCGCCCGGACGATAACGCCACATGCGTTGCGGGGAGCGTGCTGTCGCCCGCGGCAGCGAGCATGGCGTCGCCGCCCTGGCTGCGCCACTCCGCGTACTCTGCGGGGAGCGTCACGCCGCCGCCCCTGTGCCAGTCGTCATGAGCGATTGGTGTGGTGCCCGGCGCAAACCACTCCGTGAGCGACGAGCATCCGTCCGCCACCAGAAGCCCGGAGAGCACGCACACCTCGGCCTGCGCCGCACCGACGCTCGCCGGCGACGGAAGCGCGCCCGGCTCGTAGCGCTCCGCGGCGTGCATCACCACGCGATGCATCAGCGGACCCGCACCGGTCACGCCGCTCACGCCATCCATCGGGCGGCCGTTGAAGTTGCCGACCCATACAGCGACGGTGAATGCCGCTGTCGTCGCGACGGCCCAGTTGTCGGTGAAGTGGCGACTCGTGCCGGTCTTCACGGCGGCGGGAAAGGGGAACTCGAGCGCGCTCTCGATACCGAAGCCGGGCGCGCGCGCGACGGGATCGACGAGAATGTCGAGGACGAGCGCAGCGGCGAGCGGCGTCATCACGCGATGGGACTCGCTCCTGATCGACTGTTCGGTTCGAGTCACGCGCGCATCGGTCGTCACCGGCATCCACACCCCACCGTTCGCGAGCGAGCGATAGCCGTTCGCCAGCTCGAGAAGCGAGACATCGCCGTTGCCGAGTGCGAGGCCCAGACCATAGTAGTCCGCGCTCTCGCGCAGCGATGCGAAGCCTGCGAGATGGAGCGTTTGCAGCAGACTCCCTGCTCCGAGCTGCTGGGCGAGCTCGATGGCGGGGATGTTGTACGAGCTTCCGAGCGCAGTGCGGGCGCGCACAGGGCCGTGGAAGCGGCGGTCGTAGTTGCGCGGGTGGTACGGTCCGGTCGACGTCTGATACGTGTGCGGAATGTCGGCGAGGATAGACGCGGGAGTGAAGCCCCGATCGAAGGCGAGGCCGTAGAGGAACGGCTTGAGCGCTGAGCCGGGTTGGCGCGGCGAGCTGACCATGTCGGTCTGCCCTGATGTGTCTGCCCAGAAATTCGGCGAGCCGACCCACGCGAGCACCTCGCCCGTTCGGTTGTCGAGCACGACGGCGGCCGCCTGCTCCACTCCGCGCTCGCGCAGGTCGAGCACAGTGCGCTTGACCTCGAGCTCCACATCGTTCTCGAGCGAGTAGTCGAGCGATGTCCGAATCGCAGCGTCGCCCTCGCCGGCGCCGCCACCGCTCTCGTCGCCGTGCTCCGCGAGAAAGCGTGTAGTGAAGTGTGGAGCGAGAAAGCGCTGCGCCAATGCCGCCGCGAGCACGGGCTCCTCCGCCGCGAGCGCAACGTCCTGCGCGCTCGCCACGCCCGCGCCCTGCATCCGCGCGAGTGCAAGCGCGCGCCGGCCCCGCGCGCGGCGCGGTGAGACCAGCGGGTTGTCCGCCGAGGGCGCGTGCGCGAGCCCCGCGAGCATCGCCGCCTGCCCGACGCTCAGCTCTCGCGCCGTTGCGCCGAAGTAGAGCGACGCGCCGGATTCGACGCCGACTGCGCCCTGGCCGAGCTGGATGCGATTGAGATATTGCTCGAGCATCTCCTGCCTCGAGAGATGCGCGCCGAGCCGGAGGGCCCAGAGCGCCTGCACCACCTTCCCCGGGATCGTGCGCGGCGTAGGATGGAGCAGACGCGCTGTCTGCATCGCGATCGTCGATGCGCCGGAGACTACGCGTCCAGCGCGCGCATCGTGGTACGCCGCGCGGGCGACCGCGCGCCAGTCGATGGCGCCGTGCGAGAAGTAGCGCCGATCCTCCACCGCCACGAAGGCGGCGATCAGCTTGGCGTCCATCTCGCCGATCGGCATCCAGCGCGCGCGGCTTCCGTCGGCGGCGCGCGTCGTCCTGAGCACGACGCCATCGCGATCGGTGAGCGTGAGCGCGGGCTGCGCGATCGGCGCCGTGAACGCGCGCGGGAGAGGCCACGCGATGAAGGCCGCAGTCGTGGCCGCGCACACTGCCACGCACACCGCTACGCCCCCGAGCACCGTCAGAGCGATGCCCCCGCGCGAGACGCTCACTACCGCGACCCGCCGCCCTTCGATGCCAGCGGCGTCACCGTGAACACGCCGCCATCGCTCCGCCCGCTCACCGCAGGATTGTACATCTCCTCGGCGTGCGCTGGCGGCCGCATGAAGACGCCCGGCGTCGTCGCGCGCGCGATGTAGCTCGCGGTGTACACACCGGGCCACAGATACGTCGCGACGTACACCACGCGATCATCGCGAATCTCCTTGTGATCCCACGGCGACCACCACCCGGAGTCCCATGTGCCGTACCCCCATCGGTACGACGAGCCGTCGCTGCTGCCGCCGCCGCTGTCATCGTCGGCGTCGCCGCTCGTCTCGAAGGCGGCTCCGGGACCGGGCAGCGCGGCCGCCGTGCGCAGCGAGAGGTCGACTGCCTCGAGCCCCGCCGGCAGCGGATCATCGAGCACGAGGAAGTGCCGCTCCGACTTGATCGTCACGCGCATCCGCACCCGCACGAGCTCACCTTCCGCCACACGCACGAGCGGCGTGGGCTTGTCGTAGCTCTCGTACCACCGCTCCACCTGGATGCCGGTGTCCTCCGGCCTTACCGGCGCCGACTTCGGCACCTCGGTGACGGTGATATAGTAGTAGGCGAGGCCATCACCTTTCGGCACATCGAGCGCGAGCTTGAGCTTCTGTGCCCCGCCGGGGAGCGTTGTGACCAGCCCCGCCAGCGACACGCTCGAGTCCGTGCCCTTCGACGTCGTCTCGATAATCGTGCGCCCCGCCGCGCGCACGCGAATCCCTCGCGCCGCCGCGCCCTGTTGCCGCTGCTCGAACATCGCGAGCGCGCTCGCGGTCGAGCCCTGGTCCTGCGTATTCCACAGCCCCGCGCTCGTGCGCGACTGCTCGAGCAGCGCCTGCACGATCGGACCGATCAGCGGATGCGTCGGATTCACCGCGAGCGTTGCCGTCAGCAGCCGTGCCATCGGCCGAGCCTGCGATGAGAAATAGAAATCGTGGCGCGCGCCCGGCGGCAGCACCGCACGTGTCCCCTCGAGATGCACGAGCGCCCAGGCCGGAGCGATCAGCGTGGTTGCTTCCTTCGTCGCACCGCGACGCGCGAGCACTTCGGCCAGCCGCAGCCGATCCTCCCACCACAGTTGCGCTGCGAGCGCGACGAGTTGATGCTCGGCGGCGACATCGGGCTTTCCGATGCGGCTCAAATAGTCCACCGATGCAACGCGATCCGAGAGTCGCGTGTGCCGATCGTTGTACCAGCTGGCGATGGGCGTGAACTGCGCCGACGTCGCGCCCGCGTTCAGATCCTTTCGCAGATATTCGGCGAGTCGCGCGAGCACGGAGTCATCCACAGTCATGCCGGCGCGCTTTGCCGCGACGAGGAAGCTTCCCGCGTACTCGGAGAGCCACGGCGACGTCCAGTCGCGTGCGTGCCAGAGCCCGATCCCGCCGTCGGTGCGCTGCCGAGCGCTGATCACCGCCACCGCGCGAGTGACATCGCGCTGCATCCGCGCGCGCACGAGCGTGGTGTCGCTCTTCGCGTTGAGCAGAGCGAGCAGCGGCAGCGCCGCGCTCGTCACCTGCTCCGTGCAGTCGTACGGATAGACACGCAGCCCATCGGCGAGCCCGCGCAGCACCGCGACGGGCGATGCGCCGAGCGAGAAGGTGACGCGCGAGCGAGCGGCATCGAGTCCCGAGGCGAGCGTCATCTCGGCGCTCCCCGAATCGCGCAGCACGCCGGCGACGGCGAGATAGTGCGGCAGATATTCCGCGCGCACCGGAACCCTGGTCTGCACGGCGTCCGCGTCCTTGCCGCTCGCCACGCCGAAGCGGAAGGTCGCGGTGTCGGCGGGTGTCGCGCGGAAGGAGAAGCGCACTTCGCGTCCACGTCCGGCTTCGAGTGTCGCGCTCTTGCTCCTGTCGCCTCGGAGCTCCGCGCCGCCCGCGGCTGATGCATCGACGCGCACGGTCGGAGTTCCGCCCGCGCGCTGATTCACGACGGTGCCCGCGGTGAATGCGTCGCCCGGGCGCACGAAGCGCGGGAGCGCCGCGCGCGCGACGAGTGGGCGCGTGACGAGCAGCTTCGATTCGCCGTTTCCATAGCGATCGCCCGCCGTCACCGCGACGGCCATCACCTTGAACGTCGTGAGATTGTCCGGGAGCTTCGCCGTCGCGATCGCGCGACCGTCCGCATCCGTGACGACGGAGCCTAGAAAGAAGGCAGTGGTCTTGAACTGGCTGCGCAACACATCGGAGCGATCGGCGCCGCCTCCACCGCCCGCCGCGAACCCCTTCTCGCCCTCGGGAATCTGCGGCGCGACGCTCGCCATGTTGCTCGCGAGACGCATTCCTATTCCCCGCGCACGGTAAATCTGATCGATCGGATCAGGAGTCTTGTAACCGGTGAGCGCAAGCACTCCCTCATCGACGGCCCACAGCGTGACCTCGCTCCGCTGCCCCGCCCCCTTCGCATCACGCACGCGCACCGCAATGCTGGCGCTGTCGCCCGGCCTCAGCTCCGCGCGCGTCGGCGTCACTTCTACGGCGAGCCGTTTCACCTCGGGCGCCACGCGCAGCTCGGTATAGCCCACGCGAATCGTCGGACGCCCCGGATCATCGAGATGCCCGGGCGGCGTGCTTCGGCCGCGCGCGATGAAGATCGAGACGAATGCGTTCGGTGCGAACGCCTCCGTGATCGGGAACTTCAGCGTCGTCGATCCCGACGTCAGCGTCATCCTCCGTTGCTCGATCAGCCCTTCGCGCTCCACCGTGATCCACGCCTCGGCGCCCGTGAACGGTGACGCGAAGAGCACCGTGGCCGTGTCGCCGACGACGTAGCTCGTGCGGTCGGCAATCACGTCGACCTTGAGACGGCTTTCGTCATTCCACGGCACCCAATCGGTGCCCGTGGCCCAGCGATAGAACGTCGTCGTCGCATCGCGCTTCCGCTCGTCGGTTGCGCGCAGCGTCACCGTGTACGTGCCGCCGGCGGCCGGTGTCACCGAGCACGGCACCGGATCATCGGCGGTGGTCACGTCGCATTTCGCAATGGTGTCCGTGACCCACTCGCCGACCGTCTCCGCCACGCCATCGCGCTCGCGATGCACCTGGTGCCATTCACGTCGCGCGACCACGCCGTGCACCTTCACGCCTCGCACGCGTCCGCCCGCGGGCTTCACCGCGATGATCCCGATCTGCTGTGGCTTCCCGGCGGTCCAGAAGAAGCTCGAGCCGATCGCCTTCGCGCCGATGTAGATCGACGCGGGGTGCACGATCACCGAGGTTCGCGCGCCGGACGTCTGCCGGTTTACGTCGATGACGTTCGCGGCGAGCGACACGCGCACCGCGCGCCCCTTCTTCGGCTCCGGGAGCTCGACCGCGATCGTTCGCGCACCCGATGCATCGAGCGTGTCGGTTCCGTTCGCGAAGAGCTGCACGTTGCTCGAGGACGTATTCTCCTCGTCCTCCCACCACCAGCCGTTGTCGCCGATGAAGTAGCCCTCGGCACCCTTGATGTCGTTTGTGACGTACGCCGGCGACTGCCACGCCTGCCACGTCATCTTCGCGCGTCCCATCGGCGCGCCGAAGAGATAGCGCGCCTGCACGTTTGCATGCATCGAGTCGCCGGGAAAGCGCGGCGCATCGCTGCCGGTCACGTCGACCAGAAATTCCGGAGCGCGATACTCCGCGACGCGATAGCTCGCGTCGCCGATGGGAAGCCACTGCGCGCCGCGCTTGGTCTGGATCTGCACCGGGTAGCTGCCGATCGCCGCGTTGGTGGGAATGCGTATCGAGACGTCAGCCGTGCCGAACGAGGAAAGTGCGACGACGGAGTCGAGCATCGAGCCGCCATCGCGCGTGGTGAAGAGCCAGCGCATCGAATCGGCTTTCGCGGGCACTGCGAGCGCGCCGAGCGCGCCGGTGCGCACGATGGCTTTCGCGTAGAGCCGATCGCCGGGACGATAGATACCGCGCTCCGTGAACAGCGCGCCCGCTGCGGGGACGCGATCGCCGCCCCACGCCGGCGAGATGTTGAAGCGCCACGGATCGAGATCCGGATCGTACGCGCTCACACCGACGAGCGCGCGATCGGATCCGAGCGACGCGGCCACGTATCCCTCGAACACCCGAAATCCGCTTCCGGTGCCACCTTCATCCGACTCGCCCTCCCCGGATTCATCGGCCGCCGCGGTATCACGCACGGCGGCGGGTTTGCCGTGAAAGCCCGAGAGCGATGCGAGCCCCTGCGCATCAGTCGTCGCCGTCGCCGCGACCAGGCCAGTGTAGTCATAAAGCGTCACCGTCGCGCCCGCGCGCGGCTTGCCGTCGCTCGCTCCCGTCACCCACACGACGCCGCTCTCCGCGCCGATCTTCGCATGTACGCCGAGGTCGGTGACCTGGACGACGGCGATCGTCGGATTGCGCTGCGTCGTGGTGTCGGGGAGCGAGCGTTCGACCTGAACCGCCCACAGCGTCGGCTTGCCGGAGGGCGACATGGGCATCTTGATGCCGGTGACGCCGGGCTTGTCGGCCGCGAGCGAGATCGGGATACGCGTTTCGCGCGCGCCGCCGCGCACCTTGGCCCAGAGATCGCCGAGGTTCCATTCGGAGCGGCGGATGAAGGCGCCCTCGAGAGAGTCGGGGATTGGTGCGGCGATGACCACGAGCGTGTCGACATTGACGTGTGCGATCGCGAGCGTGCCGAAGCCGCCGCGCTCGACGGTGATTCGTCCGTACGCATAGTCGATCGACGGCTCGTAGCCGGTGGTGCGGTAGCCCGTCGCGGGATTTCCGGTGAGTGGCTGTCCGAAAATGTCGCGCATGAGTGTGTCGGCGATCACGGCGTAAGCGACGTGCGGCTTGAGCCGGGCGTCGAGCACGAAGCGGTCGGACTCCTCGGCCGTGTCCGCGACGGCGAAGGCGACTGCCGGCGCGAGCTTGACGTGGCGTTGAACTTCGGCGCCGCGCACCGGCGTCGCGAAGCGCACGACGATCGGACCCGTCGGACAGAAGGTGCCGCTTTCGCAGGTGGCCTTGACGACCTTGAATGCGCCGTGCGTCTCGAAGCGCCAGCGCGACAGCGCCGGACGATCCGGCGCGAGCTCGGTGGGAGCGACGATCGCGCCGCCGCACGCGAGAGGCATCGGCGACGCGGGGACGAGGGAAACGACGCGGCGCAGCGAGTCGGCCGCGCTTCGATAGTCGTGATAGTCCCACGGATCGTTTTTGTCGAGCCGCCGTTGCGCTCGTGCTTCGAGCTTGATCGCGCGCGCGCCACCCGCGCATGACGCATCCATTGCGAGGTGGGCGCGCGACGCGAGCTGCGCGAGATTCACCGGGCCGTCGTACACGAGCGCAAAGCCCGATGTCGGCGTGAGATAATGCGGGATCGTCTTCTTCGCAGCCGGCGAGCCGGCGACCAGCATCGGCGCACGGACACGGAAGGAGAAGGTGTACGGAGTGGCGAGCCGACTGCCGTCCATCGCCTGAAAGCCTTTGCCCACAGTAACCACGTAGCGCGTGGCAGGGCTCAGCAGGCCGGCGGGCGTCAGCACGATCGTCACCGGATCGCGCCATTCCACGCGGCCGGGCACGGTTGGCGCCACCGAGACGATCGAACGCGGATCGACTGACCGGTCGAGCGACCCGGCAACGGGGCGATCGAAGGTGATCTCTATGCTCGCAATGCGCCCGGCGGTGTCCGCGGGAGTGGCTCGCAGAACGCGCAGAGGGGTGGGCGGCGCGGCGAGATACGCGGTCGCTACAGCCACTGCGAAAACAGCTTTAAGTAGGCGCATAGGTTGCAGTTAGAGGGGGTGCCCTGGAACGAACCTATGCACTCGGCGCGAAGAAATGTTAAATCTTCTTACCCAATCAATGCGCAAGTGTATCATGTGCAAGCACAGGGGGAACAGAAGGTGTCGGTGCTCTACTTCATTATTAGCCAGGCTGAATGCCGGAACTGCTGCTCGATAATCCGCTCATGGTGATCGCCGTGAGCATTGTGCTCCTCATTGCGACCATCTCCGTCGCCGCGAGCGGGGTGTTTTTTGCGCGCAAACGTGCGGCGCGCCGGCATCGCCATGGCGCGCTCCCTCCGATGATGGTGACCGGTGGCCGCGACAGGCGCGACCGGAACGGCACGTCATCGAGCGCGAAGGAGGCGGTGCAGATTCTGCCTGGTCATCTCGAGGTCGAAGTCGGCAGCAACGTGGGCGAGGCGATCCGCTTCATGCGGCTGAAGGGAGAACCGGCCGACATCACCATTGGTGCAGGGGAGGGCCCGCGTCATCGTCACATCAAGCTGCCGGCGGAGACGGTGAGCAGAACCCACGCGCGCATGCAATATGAGCAGGGCCGCTGGAGAATCACCAATCTTTCTGCGAGCAATCCAACGCTCGTGAACGGACAGGAGCTCGACTCGTCCGCTCGCACCCGCCTTCTCGATGACGGCGACATGATCCAGATTGGCGAAATGCTCCTGCGCTTCCGTGCGGACTAGTTGAGCGCCTGCGCGGCCGCACGCTACTTCGTTTTTCCGGCCGCCGCCTCCTGTAGCAACTTCGCCATGCGCTGCTCGAGTCGTCCGTTGCTCTGGCATCGCACGCTGCCACCCGGCCTGTCGCTCGCCTTGGCGTTCGCCTGTACCTCCACTCGCACCTTCGAGAGCCCGCCGTCAGCCGGTACGACCTGCGCAATGATGCGGATCCACATCTCATAGGTATCCGCGGTGGAAACGCCGAGCATTTGCCCGCAGTCGAAGTAGTGCGAGAGCCGCTCTTTTGCAATCGTATGCCGGTACGTCGCACCGGCATTTCCGAAGAGCATCTCCTTGGTGAAGATGATGTTCGGATCGATGCCCAGCTCGCCGAACACCGTGGGAAAAGCCGCATACGCCCGATCCGCCGGGATCAGAAGCTTGTGCTCGGACACACCGCGGTCACGCGTCCACGCGATGTCCATCGTGGAGCCCTCGAAGGAGATGTGGGTTACCTCCTCCTCGTGCGCGACCGTCGGAGCGACGTCGCCTCCCTGCGCCGACGCGGAGATGACGGCGCTGCAGAGCAGCAGCGCGATGCCGGGTAGACATCGCGCGCTGCGCGCGACTACGGCTGTCCGCATTGTTAGTTGGTTGGCTTGGCCGCGAGCTCGGACATCATGTGCGCGACGCGCTCTTCCAGCTGACCGGTACTGACGCAGCGAACGTTCGAGCCCGAAATAGCCGACGCATGCGCGCTGGCCTCGACCTGCGTGCGAAGAGATGCGAGACCGGCATCCGCCGGCACGACCTGCGATACGATCCGTACGATCACATCGTACGTGTCCGCGTTCGACATCCCCGCCGTAGTTCCGCAGTCGATGTACCTGGAGAGCCGCTGCCGGCCGATCGAGCCCCGAACCTTGAAGCCGGCGTTGCCGAAGACGTGCTGCTTCTGATCGACGATCCCCGGCTGAATCCCGAGCTCGCCGAAAACCGTGGGGAATGCGGACCACGCCTTGTCGACACCGACGAGCAGCGGCGTCTCCTCATAGGTGTGCTCGTGCTGCCAATCGATGATCAGCGAGCCACCGTTTGGCGTCTCGAGCCTGGTGAATCCGTTCGACTGCCGAATGTCCGGCGTTTCGGTCGTTGCGCGTGTTCCTCCGCTCGAGCCGCAGGCGCACAGCACTAACACAATGGCGATCGGGGCGATTCGCTTCACGTCCAGCCTCCTGGTGCTTTCACCAAATACTGCCGCGCGCATTCGCGTTCGGCGTGGGGTGCTGATTAATAGGAGCGGGAAATCGAACCGCAAGTGCGCGTCATTGCGAAGAGGGTTACATCGCCGCAGGCT
The DNA here is from genome assembly GCA_040006195.1 of Gemmatimonadota bacterium. Taxonomy (GTDB): domain Bacteria; phylum Gemmatimonadota; class Gemmatimonadetes; order Gemmatimonadales; family Gemmatimonadaceae; genus FEN-1250. The sequence goes on from JBDTXL010000022.1 coordinate 11,936, forward strand.
GCAGATACTTGCCCAGCCACCCCGCGACCTCGCTCCACCAGAGCTTCTGATTTTGCGGCTTCTGTACCCAGTGACCCTCGTCGGGGAAGACGACGAGGCGCGACGGCACGTTCTGGCGCTGAAGGGCGCTGAAGAAGGAGAGATCTTCAGTGTACGGCACGCGGTAGTCGAGCTCCCCGGCCGTCACGAGCGTCGGCGTCTTGAAGCTCTTGGCGTAGAGGTGCGGCGACCACTTCCGGTAGTTCTGCTGCATCGCCGTCGAGTCCCAATAGGCGCCGCCGTATTCCCACGTCGGGAACCAGAGCTCCTCGGTCGCGCCGTACATGTTCTCGAGATTGTACGGTCCCGCGTGGCTGATCAGCGCCTTGAAGCGATCGCTGTGTCCGGCGATCCAGTCGACCATGTATCCGCCATACGATCCGCCGGCGGCGCTCATGCGCGTCCCGTCGAGCCACGGCGCCTTCACGAGCGCGGCATCGAGGCCGAGCATCAGGTCGGAGTAGACGGCACCGCCCCAGTCCTTCGAGATCGCGTCGACGAACTTCTGTCCGTAGCCCGGTGATCCGCGCGGATTGATGATCACGATGCCGTAGCCCTGCGACGCGAACATCTGAAAGCTCCAGCGGCCATGCCACTGATCGAGCCACGGCACCTGCGGTCCGCCGTGGATGAGGAGGACCACGGGAAATTTCTTTCCCGGCGTCCACTGAGGCGGACGGAGGATCATCCCCTGAACGCTGTCCCCGCCGGCACCCTTGAACCAGTAGTCCTCGACCGGATACACCTTGAGCGACGCGAGGAGCGAGTCGTTCGCGTGCGAGAGCTGCCTGAGCCCGGAGACGCCGGCGCCGAGTGTGGCGGCAAAGACTTCGGCGGGGCGATCGGATGCGTCCTGCACCCACGCAATCGTGCGCCCCGCGTGATCGAGCGACGCGGAGGAATTGTTGCGCTCGGAGAGTAAGAGCTGCGGCGCGCTCGCGGCCCCATTGGAGAAGGTGGAGCGATAGAATTTCTCGCGCGACGCGTCGACTGTCTGGATGAGCAGACTGTGTCCGTCGCCCATGAACGCGTAGCTGTCGGCATTCCGATCCCACTTCGGGAGGAGCTCTCGCGACTGATGGCTCGAGCGATCGTACGACATGAGGCGCCAGCGATCGGACTCGAAACCCGCACGCGCCTGCGAGTGGTAGAGAATGAGCTTCCCGTCGGGCGAGTAGATGGGATTCTCATCGGCGCCCTTGTTCGCGCCGGTGATGACGCTCGGCGCACCGCCGCTCGAGGGGACCGTGTAGAGATTGTTGTCCGTGCTCCACGCGTCCTCGCGTCCGGCGTTCTTCGCGGTGTACGCGAGCTCCCTTCCGTCCGGCGCCCAGGCGTAGCCTTCGCTCCCGCCGAACGGTCCGGGAGGCACATCATAGACTGCACCCGGCGTGAGATCGACGAGGCCATTGCCATCGGCGCCCACTACGAAGAGATGTGCACGCGTGCCATCGTCCCACGCATTCCAATGGCGGTACATCAGCGCGTCGGCGATGTGCGCCTTCACCGGATTCGACGCTGCCGACTTCATCCGCGAGAGGTTGCACTCGTCATCGGAGCACGCAGGAAAGACTCGCGACGTGAAGGCGATGCGATCCCCACTCGGCGACCACACAGGGCCGGTCGCGCTGCCCGAAAGCTTGGTCAGCTGCTTGCGTCCACCGCCCGTCTGATCCGCGACCCAGAGCTGATCGCCCGCTATGTACGCGACGCGCTTTCCGTCCGGCGACCAGCGCGCCTCGCCGACGCTCGTCGAAGCATCCGGGAATGGGGCGGGCAAGCCGCCGGTTGCGGCCACCTTGTACGTCATCGACGATCTGCTGTTCGCTGCCAAATTCGTCGTCCGGACCGAGTAGAGCACCGATTGCCCGCTCGGCGCTATCTGCGGATCCGACACCGCCTTCACCGCTTCGAAGCTCTCGATGGTGAGGGGCTGCTGTTGCTGCTTGTCCTGCGCGGCGATCGGTTCGGTGCGCGCAAGCAGCGTGGCGAGCAGCAGAAGTCCGGCGCGGGCGGTGTTGGGCATTGGAGCGTCCTCTCGGAGGGTGCGGCGGCGGTTGGTGCCGAGATCAAAAGTGGCGTCGGGAGGCTGGCCCCGATAGCGCCCAGACGTGCATAACCCGGACGTTGCCGCCTGCCGGCCCCGCGCGTCTCTCTCTGGTACCCCCATAGGCACGACATGCATCCACGCCCGGAGTGAACGGCATGAGCCAGGTTGCTGAGCGCAAGCGCCCCGATCCATACGCGGACGAGAACACGATCCTTCGCCGCAAGAAGGGAGTCACGATCGGTGCCTATCAGGGGCTGACGATCGCGGTTCTCGCGTGCCTCGTCGGCGCCCTCTTCTTCCTCGGCGTCAACACCACGGCGCAGAAGGGTGTGTCGGTCGTTGCGCTGGTCGTAGCCGCTGCATTCCTCTTCACGATGGCGCGCCGCAAGAGCCGCAACGTCGAGTCGGATCGTACGCAGATGATCGTTGCGGTATGGCTGGTCGGCACCGCGCTCTGCTGGGTGGCGATGGCCGTCGTGCTCTTCCTCCCGCCGAACGTGCTGTTCGAGAACGGTCCGCTCTACGCGACCGTGATCGGTGCAACGGGTGTGCTCATGACAGCCGCCGGCGCGCTGACGCTGTCGTCGATCTATGGTCGCGACTGGGCGAGCCGAAAGGGACGCACGAGCTGATCGCTCAATCGGGGCGCAGCCACACGAGCAGGACGCCTACCATCCGATAGCTCACGCCGTACATTTCGCGCGTCGCGGGTCCGACACGGATCCGCGCCGAGTCGATGCGTGCGGGTGAGATGGTATCGAGCGGGGGATCGAGGACGACGCGATCGCCATTGAAGGTGCCGGACCCCTGCTTCTCCCCATCGATAACGACGAGAACCTTGTCGCCGCGGCTCAACAGCGGCGCAACGGGCTGGGGGCCTGATTCGATTCCGATATCGGGTGCGAGCGATGTCGGATTGGCTGCGCGATGTTGATGGCAGCCTGTCGCCAGCGCGGCGACGAGCGCGAGGACCACTTCACGCGCACTTCGGTTCACTACAGAGTACATGATCAGGCGCACCTCAGCCGTCGGGTTCCGTTCGCACGAACTGTCGTCGCATCGAGCGCGTCGCGCAATGATGGCGATGCGACTGGCGGCTGTGGCGATATGGGTCGCCTGCATTCCGGTATCGTCGCACGCCCAGGCTGTGCCCGGCACGCTCGTACAGGTGGAGAACGACGCGCTCGACGTGTGGCTTCCGCAAAAGCAGCGTCCCGACGGCGAGTATACGAACGGGATTCGAGTGTCACTGTCGCGGGCGACGGCGCCGCTGTGGAGACGGCTCGTACGCTCGGCCGCGCCGTGCACTGGACGCGAGGCGATCGCAGCGCGATGCCTCACGACGGAGTTTGCGATCGCACAGCAGATGTATACGCCGGAGCCGCTGAGCCACCGCGCATCGCAGCTGCAAGATGGCGCACCCGAGGACAGCACGATCTCCGCCCCGATCGCGGGCGATCGCGCCTTCGCCGGCTGGCTTCACGCCGACGTGACGGCGAACATCATCTCCGAAAAGCGGCTCACATCCTTCGGCATCGTCGCGGGAATCACTGGGCGCCAGTCGGGGGCGGAGGCGCTGCAGAAAGGCTTTCACCACGTCATCGGCCAGGTCGATCCGCCGGGGTGGCGCTACCAGCTCGGCCTCTTTCCCGCGGCGAGCGTGTCGTACACGGATCGTCTGCGACTCGCGTTCGCAGCGCAGGATGGTCGCGACTTCTTCGACGTCATGCCCTCTTGGAACGCGCAGATGGGGAACGCGCGCACGGGCGCGTACGGCGAGCTCGAGGCGCGGATAGGCTACCATCTCGCGCACCCCTGGAGCCCTGCGGCTCGCGCGCGCGCGGGTCCGCGCGACTTCGGCATCTGGCTGTATGGCGGAGTGCGCGAGTCGCTGGCGCTGTACGAACAGCTGCTCGACCGCAGCTACGCGAAAAACGACACGACTTTCTCGGTTGATCGTATCCCCTGGGTGAACAGCTACGACTTCGGCATAGCGGTCCGCCGCCACTCGCTGACGATCACCTTCGGCGGTACTCACACCGGCAAGGAATACAAAACACAGGAGGTCCCAAATCACTCCTACGGCACGATCACGGTGACTGTGGACCGGGGGCTGGACCGCTGACAGCGCGGCGCTTCAAGCGATTCTCGCAGATGACGCGATAGAACTTGGGCTGATGCCCAAAATGAAGCAGAAGTCCCACTTCGAGATTCGTCGCGCAGAGGTAACTGAAGAGTTGCCATTTTGCACCCGGATGCAGGCGCTCCGCGGCCTTGGTTTCGACGATGATTTTTCCGTCCACGATCATGTCGAGAGTCTGAAAGGCGAGCGGCTCACCAAGGTAATGGACCATGACCGCAATCTCTCGTTCGACCGTGTGTCCCCTACCACTCAGCTCGCGCTCTAGAGCAAGCGCGTAGATATGCTCGCGAAATCCAAATCCCAGCTCGCGATGGACAGCGTAGAAGGCACCGATGAGGGATCGCGTTAGAGCCTCCTCGAGTATTCCGCCTCCTCGTGTCGCAGTCATCAGTCAGTGTCCGTCTCCTCCGTTCAGTTCGTATCATCAATTGTTAACGGCTCGCATCGCGCGATGCAGGCCGTTAACAAGATGGATAACCGAATCAACGGATCAGAGACACGGACCGTAACGACGAAAGCGATCAACGAGCCTTACAACAGCTTCGTCCCACGCCAGGTGAGTGTCCATTCGCGAGTTTGGCCCGGTTCCAGGTAGTTCGCGCTGCGCCATTGGCCCAGGGATTCGGTTAGGGAGTCCGGGGCGCCGATGCATGGTTCGAAGGCGAGGTTGTAGTACGGCTTCGCGCGCGGGAAGGGGGACCAGCCGCCGCGGTTCAGCCAGAGGCCGAAGTGCGTGACGCTCGCCGTGTCGAAGGAAACCTCGAGTCGCGCATTCTGCTCCTCGACCGCCGCGCGGCCCGTGCCCATGTCGAGAAAGAGCT
>JBDTXL010000023.1:0-3197 GCA_040006195.1 Gemmatimonadota bacterium
CGCGTGATCACGTTGCTGTAGGGATGGTAGCGCGCCTGCTCCGGCGTCAGAAAGCCCGCGTCGACCTGCTCCTGCACGTATGAATGATCTTTCGTCACCTGCGTCAGCTTCCCGTCGCGCAGCAAATAGATCCGCGAGTCGCCCACCTGCCCGATCAGATATCGGTCCTGGCCCACTATCAGAACCGACGCCGTCGTTCCCATCCCCTGCTTGTCGACCTCTGTCAGCGTGCGCTCGTAGATCTCCTGATTCGCGCGCTTCAAGGCATCCGACACCTTGGTGCTCACGTCGTCCGTCGTGATGTCGCGTATCACCCTGAGCTCGTCGGACACGATCCGGACCGCCATGTCGCTCGCGATCTCGCCCGCCGCGTGTCCGCCCATGCCATCGGCCACCACGAACAGCCCTGCCGGAGGGTCAGCGAAAAAGCTGTCCTCGTTCCCGGAGCGGACCATCCCCGTATGCGTTGCCTGACCGACCTCGAGCTGCACTAGTGACCTGTCATCAGTATGAGTACTCCCGCTGCTATCAATATCAGCACTCCGACCCACAACAACAGCGGCACCGCACGCGACGCCTTCTTCGCCGGAGCCGCCGCGGGGCGTGGTGCATCCGCGCGCTGCCCCGGCTGCGATACCACCGGTGTCTTCATCCCGCCCGCCACTGCCGCCTTCTTCGGATCGACCTTGAACGCCGCAATCGCTCGCGTTTGACTCGCGCTTCCGGCTTTCGCCCCATCGGGCACACGAAAGATGAACTTGACGCCGCCAAAGCGCACGTCCGGCGCACCAATCAATGCTGCCTCCCCTTCGATGCGCCGACCGCCCACGTATGTCCCGTTCGTCGACCCCATGTCCACAACGTACCAGCCGTCCTCGCGCCGTTGCAGCTTCGCGTGCGAATCCGAGATGCTTTCGTCCGAGACGATAATGTCGTTGTGCGCACCGCGACCCACGTGCGCGAGCGGCGAGCGCACCTCCATGATCGTCCCCTTCAACACTCCCGTGCTCATCACCTCGAGCATCGCCAGCGGCGCTCGCGGCGGCGGTGCACTGTCTGCGTAGAAGCGAAACTCCTCGTCACCGATCGTCAGCACGTCGCCACGGCCCAGCAGCGCCGGCGACACCGCAGGCTCGCCGTTCACCATCACGCCGTTCGTGCTCGTGTCCCGAAGAAGGTAGCCCTCGGGTGACGGGGAGAGCGAGGCATGTCTGCGAGAAACTTCGGTCGAGCCGACGACCACATCGCACGTCGGATCCCGTCCGAACACCAGTCCCGCCGCAGGCACGGGGTATTCGCGACCGTCCACGAGCGATATCACTCGCCCGCCGGTCCTCGCCGTCGGCTTCCCGCCCACCGCAGGCGCCGCGCTCTCCGGCAGACGTACGGGCTGTACGAACTGCGTGTTTCCCGCGCGACGGTCATCGCCAAAAAAAAGCTCTCTGCCGGCGACGTCGATCCTGTCGCCATGGAGCAGAGGAGCCGGTTCCGCGCCCAGTGCAACACCATTGACCTTCACCGTTCCGTCCAGCCGTCGCACGACGGTCGCACCATCTGCGCCCACGTCCAGCGATGCAAAAACACCATCGATTCCATTCCCGCTCAGCCGAATCCGTGCCCCATCACTTCCCCCCACCTCATTCTCACCCGCGATCAGCGGATACTGCTGACCATCGAACTGTATGTAGGGCATTGAGATAGGAAGGCGGGCAAGAGTCGCGGGGGCGTCGTGCGTCTTCGACCAGCTGTCTCATTATCCGGTCGAGATCGTCGTGACACGAAACTACGCCCGGCCCTCGGACCCGGCAAGCACGGGGATTGCCTCGCCCATTACGTTCTACCATGCCCCACTGGCTTCACTGGATCGTCCTCGGCCTCATCGCCGGCACGCTTTCCAAATATCTGATGCCCGGCCGCGATCCCGCCGGCTGCCTCATCACCATCGCCCTCGGCATCGTCGGCGCGCTGCTCGGCGGATGGATCGGCTCCCATCTTGGCTGGGGCAACGTGAGTGAGACGGGATTCAGCATCCGCTCGATTGCGCTCGCCACTCTCGGAGCGATCGTGCTGCTCCTCGTCGGCAGAATCGTCGTGCATTTCCGCCGCCGCGCGTAGCCCCGAACAGGCACCGCAGCCGTTAGCTTTACACATGAAGTCTCACATCGTGGTTCGCGGCGCGCGTCAGCATAATCTCAAGGGCTTCGACCTCGAGATTCCGCGCCGGAGCTACACGGTGGTCACAGGCCCCTCCGGCTCTGGAAAGTCCTCCCTCGCCTTCGATACGATCTACGCCGAGGGGCAGCGACGGTACGTCGAGTCGCTCTCGGCGTATGCGCGGCAGTTCCTGGAGCGGATGGAGAAGCCTGACGTCGACTTCATCGACGGGCTCTCGCCGGCAGTCGCGATCGAGCAGTCGAATCCGACGAAAACGTCCAGATCGACGGTCGGTACCGCGACCGAGATCTACGACTTTTTGCGCCTGCTCTGGGCGCGCATCGGCCACACCTTCTGTCACGTGTGCGGCCGCGAGATGAAGCGTGATTCCGTGCAGTCGGTAGCCGAGGAGGTGCTCGCGCTCCCGGCCGGAACGCGATTTTCGGTGGCATTTCCACTCCGCCTGAGCGAGCTCGTGACGCACGATGTCGTCGTCGAGAATCTCCGGGCGCAGGGCTTCCTGCGCGTGGTGATCGAGGGAACGCTCGTGCATCTCGACGAGCTCCCGGCCGGCACCGATGTCACGAAGGCGGCGGAGCTGCTGGTCGTCGTCGACAGGCTCGTGGTCGCGCCCGAGAGCCGCCAGCGACTCGCGGATGCGGTGGGTACCTCCTTTCGCGACGGCGACGGTGAGTGTCTCGTGCTCCTGTCGACGGCGATCCCCGCGCGGCTCGCGGGCTCGGGCACGCAGGGCAACGACGACACGCCTGTCTCCCGTCTCATGTACACCGAGCGCTTCGAGTGTCCGTACGACGGCACGCGCGCGCCGACACCAACGCCACAGCTCTTTTCGTTCAACAATCCGCGCGGCGCATGTGCGACGTGCAACGGGTTCGGCGCCGTGCTCGAGTACGACGAGGTACTCGTCATCCCGTACCCCGATCGCAGCCTGCGCGAGGGGGCGATCGATCCGTGGACGAAGCCGCGTTACGACGGCAAGCGGCGCGCGCTGGCCGAGTTTGCGAAGAAGAACAAGATCTCGA
>JBDTXL010000024.1:0-3916 GCA_040006195.1 Gemmatimonadota bacterium
CGGCTCGTACTCTCCGAGATCGACGAGCGTGCGCGAGGCTTTCCAGTACGCTTCTTCGTCGCTCGCGTCCTCGGCGATGGCGGCCTTGTACTCGGCGAGCGCACCGGTGGCATTGAGCGCGACAGCGTCTCTGTCGCCGGCTGCGATGTGCTCCGCGACCGATTGAGCTGTTGCGGCGGTCGCGAAGAGGGTAGCGGCGACGGTTACTGCGAGGTAGCGAATCAGCATGGAAGATCCGACATTGGGGTCGTCTCGGAAAAGCGGAGACGTGACTTTCGCGAACTATGGTGGAAGTGGCACCAACGCATCAACGCGCGCGACTGCGCCTTCGCTGACGAAGCTAGAGATACCCCACAACCCGGTCAATGCTCGCCATACGACTGATCGAACGAAAGCGTGATGGCGGACGGATTGAGCCCGGCGAGTGGCGCGCGCTGCTCGGCGCGTACGTGGCGGGGCACGTGCCGGACTATCAGATGGCGGCGTTTCTGATGGCGGTATATCTGCGCGGGCTCGACCGAGACGAGACGGCGGCGCTCACTGACGCGATGCTGCGCAGCGGCGGCGCACTCGATCTCCACACGATAGCTGCTCCTCGCATCGATAAACACTCTACCGGTGGCGTGGGCGACAAGGTCTCGCTCGTTCTCGCGCCACTGGTTGCGAGCGTCGGCATCGTAGTGCCGATGATGTCGGGGCGCGGGCTCGGCCACACCGGCGGGACACTCGATAAGCTCGATGCGATTCCGGGCTTCCGAAGCGACCTTTCGCTCGCCGAGGCGCGCGCGCAACTCGAGCGCATTGGCTGTGTGATGCTCGGACAGAGCAGCGAGATCGCGCCGGTGGACAAGAAGCTGTACGCGCTCCGCGATGCGACCGCGACCGTCGAGTCGATACCGCTGATCGCGTCGAGCATCATGAGCAAGAAGCTCGCGGAGGGACTCACGGGGCTGGTGCTCGACGTGAAGCGCGGATCGGGCTCGTTTCTCACCACGCTCGAGCGCGGAGTCGAGCTGTCGGAAACGATGATCGCGCTCGGCGCCGCGCATGGATGCCCTGTGGTCGCGTTGTTGACGGCTATGGATCGTCCGCTTGGTCGCGCGTGTGGCAATGCGCTCGAGACAGAGGAGGCGATTCAGGCGTTGAGGGGAGATGGACCTGCGGACTTGATGGAGGTGACCTACGCGCTCGGCGCGGAGATGCTGATCCTCGGGGGGTTGGCGCCCGATCGCGGATTGGCGATCAAGACTTTGAAGAGCGCGGTGTCATCGGGGGCGGCGGCGGAGAAGCTGAAGGAGATCGTAGAGGCGCAGGGAGGGAATCCGGCGGTCGTCGACGATCCCGCGCTGCTGCCGCAGGCGGAGGCGATCGAGCTCTTTCGTGCGACGCGTCGGGGCTTCATCGCGCAGATCGAGCCGCGGGCAGTCGGGCGCGGAATCATCGCGTTGGGTGGCGGCCGGGCAACTATGGAGGACACGATAGACCCTGCCGTGGGCTTCGTGATCACAGTGAAGCCCGGCGACTGGGTGGAAGTGGGTGAGCCGATCGCGAGCGTTTTCGCTCGTGATGAGTCGGGGCTGCGCGCGGGGGCGGGCGCATTGCGCGACGCGATACGAATTGCGGATGAGGCGGAGCCGCCGCTCGCGCTCATCTCCCATCGGGTGACAGGGAACGGGGTGGAGGCGTATGCGAGCTGACAGGGGCAATAGTGGATGGCGGATCGTTGTTCTTGCATGCGGGCTGCTGTGCGCAGCGCTCGTGCGCGAAGCCGCGGCGAGCGACGATCCGCGCATCGCGCGCATACGCTCGTGGTTCGCGGCAACGGAGAAGGCGCTGCCCCGTTATCGAATCGTGCGTAGAGATCTGGCGGAATTCTCGGCGCAGGGGGCCGTGCTCACGGCGTACTTCGCAGGCGATACGCTGAGAAAGCTGAACGGCGCCTATTACACCGAGGGCAAGCGCACGACGGACGACATCTACATTCGCGACGATTCGGTGTATTTCGTCTCGCACATCGTGGGGAAATATTTTTTGTCGGTGGACGGGCAGCTCATTCACAGGGTGCAGTATCGGATGTACTTCGATCACGACTCGCTGATCCGGTGGATCGACACGACGGGGAAGGATCGACCGCTGAAGACGGCCGACGCGGATTCTGCTGCGCGGCGCGACCTGAACGTGGCGAGGATTCTGATCGAGTGCGCGAAGCTCGAGGGTCCGGCCCAATCGTGCCTGGTGCCGCGAGCGGACTCGGCGCCGCCGTTGGTGAAGTAGTGGGGAGGGGCGGAGCCACATGACGAGTCCGTCGAATGTATCGGCGGGGCAAGCCGCACATGACAGGCGATTCCTCCATCGAGGCGCGAGCGCGTTCGCCGTGGTGTTCATGGTCGCGATTGCGCTCGTCCAGCTTCTGGTGAACGGGACGCCGGGGCTGAGGGACGGGACTTTCATTGGATTCGATATTGCGGTTGGACTGATCGCATTTCGGAGTGGGATGGTGATTGGCGGCGGATATCTGCGGCTCCGGGGCGAGCGGCGCCGCCAGGGCTTGTGAGCAACGTTTGTGAATTCAGGTTGAGGCAATGAGCAAAGTTTTTTTCGACGTCGGGATGTCACTGGACGGTTACATCGCGGGACCAAACCGCGGGCCGACGAATCCGCTGGGGGACGGCGGGCGTTCGTTGCACGAGTGGATGTTCGAGACCGCGACGTTCCGCGAGATTCTGCATCTCGGTGGCGGCGGACGAACGGGAGAGGATGACGCGCGTGTCGAGCAGCTGTTCGCGCGTGCGGGCGCGTACGTGATGGGGCGCAACATGTTCGAGGAGGGTGAGGTGAGCTGGCCGGAGGAGGCCCCGTTTCACGCGCCGGTGTTCGTGCTCACACACGACCAGCGCGCGCCGTGGGTGCGAACGGGCGGCACGACGTTCTACTTCGTCACGGACGGAATCGAGAGCGCGCTCGCGCAGGCGAAGGCGGCAGCGAAGGGAAAGGACGTGCGCGTCGCGGGCGGCGCCTACACGATCAAGGAGTATCTCCACGCGGGACACATCGACGACTTCACGCTGCACATCGCGCCAATGCTGCTGGGCGAAGGCGTGCGGCTGCTCGATCGCTTCAGCCGCGACAAGTTGAAGCTCGAGCAGGTGGAAGCGACCGGCGCGGAGCTCGTAACACACATCAGTTATCGCGTGGTACGCTGAGGCTTTGATCGGCGGGCATCGAATGGAGCGATGTGGAGTACGGGTCGCTTCGACTGGCCGCGCTACGCTTCCGTCCACCAACAAAAAAGCGGCGCGACTCCTGGAGTCGCGCCGCCTTTTCGCGATCCAGCAGCATCTCGAATTCTAGATATCCAGATTGCGCACGAACTTCGCATTCTTCTCGATGAATGCCCTGCGCGGCTCGACTTCGTCCCCCATGAGCATCTGGAAGATCCGGTCCGCTTCCACCGCATCCTCGATGTCCACCTTGAGCAGCGTGCGCACGCTCGGATCCATCGTCGTCTTCCACAGCTGCTCGGGATTCATCTCGCCGAGTCCCTTGTAGCGCTGGATGTTGATGCTCTTCGACTCGTTGCCGCCGAGGCGGTCGATGTACACGAGACGCTCTTCCTCATCGTACGCGTAGAACTCTTCTTTCCCCTTCGCCACGCGATAGAGCGGCGGCTGTGCGATGTAGATGAAGCCCGCCTCGATCAGCTCGGGCATCTGACGGAAGAAGAACGTCAGCAGCAGCGTGCGAATGTGCGCGCCATCGACGTCGGCATCCGTCATGATGATGATCTTGTGATAGCGCGCATTCTCGATCGAGAAGTCTTCCTTGATCCCCGATCCGATCGCCGTGATAATGGTCCGGATTTCCTCGTTCGAGAGCACCTTGTCGATGCGCGCCTTCTCGACGTTGATGATCTTGC
>JBDTXL010000025.1:0-4852 GCA_040006195.1 Gemmatimonadota bacterium
CGAGCAGATCGGAGATCAGATTCGACGTGTGCGTGACGAGGGTGACGATCTTCTCGTACGGCATGCGCGTCGGACCGATCACGCCGATCACTCCCGAGAGCGATCCTGAGTGGTACTCCGCCGTAACGACGGTGAAGTCCGAAAAGTTCGGGTCGACGTGCTCATTGCCGATGGTGATCGAGATGCCCGCGGAGCTCTTGTGCGAGCGCAGCAGCTGGCCGAGCGCTTCGGGACGATCGGTCAATGCGAGCAGCTTCTTCAGGTTCCCGCCGCTCGAGAACTCAGGCTGCTCGGCGAGCAGCGAAGCCTGGCCAAGCAAAACGGGAGACGTGCTCAACGGCCGCAGTGCGTCGAAGATCTGATCGCCTTCCTGCAGGAAGATGTTGAGCAGCTCGCTCACGTCCTGCGCGGCGCCGCTGTCGCGCAGACGCGTCGCGAGATCGCGTCGGATCTCGCCGAGGGTGAGTCCGGAGAGGCGCTCGTTGAGCACGCGGGAGACCTCTGCCAGCACCTTCTCGGCGATCTCACCCGGAACTTCGACGAAGACGCTTTGCGCTGCGCCACCGTCGAGCCGCATGACGAGGAGCAGACGCTCCGCACTCATGCGAATGAGCTCGAGGTTGTGCAGCGTCGCCTCTTCGAGACGCGGTCCGAGCGCAACGCCGAGCTCCTGCGTCAGGATGCCGAGCACCTGCGCGGCGCGACGGAGGATCGCTTCGATAGCTGTGCTCGTGCCCGAGAGCTCCTCGAAGATTCGCTCGCGCTCGATCTCGTTGATCGGTGTGACGCGCATGAGCGAGTCGACGTAGACCCGATACGCCATGTCGGTGGGGATGCGGCCGGCGGACGTGTGCGGATGGAGAAGAAAGCCCTTCTCCTCGAGATCGCTCATCGTGTTGCGGATAGTCGCGGGCGAGACGCCTAGGCCGAATCGCCGGGCGATCATCCGCGATCCAGCAGGCTCAGCCGTCTCCACGTACGATTGGATGACGGCCTCGAGCACACGGCGTTCACGTTCGTTGAGCTGATGCGCCATAACTTCAAATCTACTAACGACTTCCAGCGTGGGTCAAGTCCACCGCGAGGGCGTCCAGGCGCAGCCAGCCGAGCGGGGTGAGCTTGATGCGGTCTCCGACGATAGTGGCCCAGCCGGCATCGAGCCAGCGCGCGGTGTGGGCGAGCAACTCATCGCTCGAGACGAGGCCGTTTGTCGTCCGCAACCCCACGTACGTCGCCTCGGCGCCGATCTCCTCGGGAGTGAGCTTTTCGCTGCCTTCGGTGGGATCGATGCCCTCGCGAAGGCGGCGAAGCCATTCGGCGTACGGCGCGACGTTCCAGCTGCGGCGGATGCCATCGAAGCGATGCGCTGAGGGGCCGATTGCGGCGTAGGGGACGTGCAGCCAGTAGCTGGAGTTGTGTCGCGCGCGCGCACCGGGCAGCGCATAGTTCGACACCTCGTAGTGCTCGAAGGCCGCCGCCGTGAGCGTTGCGTCAGCGAGGAGAAAATCCCGCTCGTAGCGAGCTTCGGGCGATTCCGTGATCTCTCCGCGCTCGCGCCAGTGTCCGAGCGGGGTGTGCGGCTCGACCGTGAGCCCGTAGAGCGAGAGATGATCGGGGCGCAGGGCGAGCGCGCGCGCGAGATCGCCGCTCCAGTCGCGCGGGACATCGTCCGGAAGGGCGAATATCAGATCGATCGAGAGCTGATTGATCCCCGCGGCGCGCAGATGACTCACGGCCTCGCCGATCTGATCGACGTCATGCGTGCGTCGCATCCATTCGAGCGCCGGCGGCGAGAACGATTGCGCGCCAAGCGAGACGCGGTTGATGCCGGCGGCGCGCCACACAGCCGCCGATTCCAGGGTGACATCGTCGGGATTCGCCTCGAGGGTCACTTCGGCCCCATCGTCCCAACTCGCATGAGCGCGAATAGTCGCGAGCAGCTCGGCGATGCCGGCGCCGCCAAGGCGCGATGGTGTTCCCCCGCCGAGGTACAGGGTGTCGAGCGGCCACAGCTCGACGCTCGCGCGGACGCTTTCTTCGGCGCGGCCGCGGAGCTCGAGCTCGCGGCGAATCCCTTCGATGTAACCGGACACCGGCACTTCGCGTCGTACCGCGATCGAGAAATCGCAGTACGAACAGCGGCGAGCGCAGAACGGGACGTGCACGTACAGGTGGCGTGGGGGCACGCGGAAAGATAACTCGCTCATGCCGTCGCCGATGCGCGCTGCGCGTACCCCCTTTACGACATCCCCCGCCGCCTGATCTCTCCTGTGAGTGCACAGTCGATGGCTCCCGCCAGCTCGAGCTCCGTCAGCGCAGCCAGGCACTCGCGCACCGGCAGCGCCGAGCGCGTCGCCAGCGAGTCGAGATCGGGCGCCGGCGACGCGAGCGCCTCCCAGATCGCGAGCTGCGCACTATTGGTGATCGCTCGAGTGCGCTGCTGCGCGCTCGGCGCCGACAGTCCCGCGAGCATCAGCGCATCGTCCACCTCGGCGATCATGATCGCGCCATCCCGAAGGAGAAGATTCGACCCGGCGCTCTGCGGCACATCGATGGGGCCAGGCACTGCCGCAATGGGCCGATTGAGCTCGAGCGCGCGCTCCGCGGTGATGAGCGCGCCACTTCTGTGCGGCGCCTCGATCACGATCGTGGCCTTCGCGAGCGCAGCGATGATGCGATTCCGCTTCGGAAACGATCCCCCGTTCGCCCGATCGCCGGGCAGCTCCTCGCTCAGTGCCACACCGCGCGCGCAGATCTCCTCGTGCAACGCGCGATGTGCCACGGGATACGCGACGTCGACGCCGGTGCCCAGCACCGCCGCCGTGGACCCACCCGCCCGGAGCGCCGCGCGATGCGCCACACCGTCGATGCCGCGAGCCATTCCGCTCACGACGGTCGCCCCCGCACGCGCGAGCGCGCCCGCGATCTCGGTGGTGATTCGCTCACCGTATGAGGTGGCCCGTCGCGTGCCGACGATCGCGACGCACGGTGCGCTCAGCTGCTCGATCGCGCCGACTGCGAAGAGCACCATTGGTGGATCTCGCAGGTCGAGCAGCAGAGCGGGATAGTCAGCGTCACCGCACACGAGCGCACGCGCACCGACGCGCTCAGCACGTTCCATGGCGCGGTCGGCACTCTCGCTCGCCGTCTGCCGCGCCGCCGACCGCTGTACCTCATCCCACGCCTGCAACGCGGAGCCAAATACTGCGATCTGTTCCCTGAAGCTGACCGCGCCGACTCCGGGGAGGAGCGACAGCGCAAGCGCGGCGTGCCGCGAGCGATCGCTAGGGAAGAACGGCGTTCGCCGCCTCGACCTGCGCCGCTTTCCGGAGATCGAGCAGCTTCTTCCAGAATGCGCCAAGAACTTCGTCGAGCCCCAGCCGTCCTGCTGCGCTCAGCGCATAAACGCCGAATGCGTCCGGCGCATCGATCGGCGGCGTCTCCATCTCGCCAAGCAGATCCATTTTCGAGAACACCACGCAGTGGGGAATTTCCGCCAGCTCCGCGGAGTAGCTGCGAATCTCGGTGCGCAGGCCATCATACTCACCCTGCCAGTCCATCGAATCGATCGGAATCAGAAAGGCGAGAATGCGCGTGCGCTCGATGTGCCGCAGGAATTGCAGCCCGAGTCCTTTCCCCTCGTGCGCCCCTTCGATGATTCCCGGAATGTCGGCAACGACGAACGAGCGATGATCGCTGAGCGGCACCACGCCCAGATTCGGCGATAGCGTCGTGAACGGATAGTCCGCGATCTTCGGATGCGCCGCCGAGATCACCGACAGGAGGGTCGACTTTCCCGCATTCGGTTGCCCGACGAGCCCGACATCCGCGATGAGCTTGAGCACGAGCTCGAGCGTGCGCGAGACACCTTCCTCTCCGGGCTGCCACTCGCGCGGCGACTGGTGCGTTGGCGTAGCAAAAAAAGCATTTCCCTTCCCGCCTCGGCCGCCCTTGGCGACGAGAATCTCATCTCCGTCCGCGAGCACCTCACCGAGCATCTCGCCTGTTTCGACGTCGCGCACGATGGTCCCCGGCGGCACCGGAAGAACGATATCCTCTCCCGACCGCCCGGTTTTGTTGTTGCCCGAGCCATGATCCCCACGCTCGGCCGCCCACTTGTCGCGATACGTATAGTCGAGGAGCGTCGCAAGATTGTAATCGCCGCGCACGTAGACGTCGCCGCCGCGACCGCCGTCGCCGCCGTCCGGGCCGCCAAGCGGAATGAACTTCTCGCGTCGGAACGCGGAAATTCCGGAGCCACCGTCGCCGGCGGCCACCTTTATCTGCACGCGATCGATGAACGACGTCACGAGCGGCGCACCCGCGTCCAGAGCAGCGAATAGCGATGGCTCGATTCCGCGCTGAGCCTGCGCGCCACGATGCGAAGGGTCTCATCGACCTCTTCCGGCGCAGCGCCAGCGTTGAGCGCGCCATGCAGGTGCGAGTGCAGCTGCCGATCCTGCTCGAGCGCTGCGCACGCCGCGACGATACACAGCTCGCGCCGCCGCAAGTCCAGCCCCGGGCGGCCAAGTACTCGGCCGTAGAGATCTATCATCCACGTGTCGAGCGCAGGATGCAGCGTGCGAATGTTCGCGCGGAGACGCTTATAGAGATTTCCGTATACCTCCTCACACGTCTTGTCGCCACGCGATGTCCAGATTGCCGAGAGCGATTCTTCGAAGTCCGCCGTTTCCGCAAGGCGATTCGAGGCGCGGCGCCAGAGGCGCATGCCATTGAGCGTGCGAGGAAAGCCGGCGAACAGATAGGTCTGCAGAACGAGCTCCTCCACCCAAACGGGATCGATCGCACTCTTCGCGGCGGACTCGAGCGATGCGCGCATCTCTCCCTCCGA
>JBDTXL010000026.1:0-1626 GCA_040006195.1 Gemmatimonadota bacterium
CCGATCGACTGTCACGCGCACACCACGATGTCCGACGGCGAGCTCACGGTGCCGGAGCTCATCGAGCTCGTGCGCGCGCGCGGAGTGCGCCCGAGCGTCGCCGATCACCTCTCCACCGATGTCTCGCTCGCGGTCAAGTCCGTCGACGCGGTGCGCGCGTATCTCGATGAGCTCGAGCCGTACGACGTCGCGATTGGCGGGGAGTTCTGTTTCCATGATTCGCTCTGGCGCGAGCTTCCGGACGATCTGGCCTCGCGCTTCACTCACCGAATAGGCTCACTGCACGCCGTGCACGTTCCGGGCGGTGGTCGTCCCCTCAGCATGTTCCATCGCGCCCTTCCGGATCTGATCACGGCATCGAAGTACATGGATCTGCACCTCGATGATCTCGAGCGACTCGCCTCCGGGATGCCGGTGGACATCCTCGCGCATCCGACTCTCCTTCCACTCCCGATTCGGAATCTCCCCACCGACGAGCTCTGGACCGATGCGCGCGAAGAACGCATGGTCGACGCGCTCTTCGACGCCGGAATCGCGTTCGAGATCTCGAATCGCTACCGCCCGCACGAGCGCCTCGTGCAGCGCGCGTACGATCGCGGCGTCCAGCTCTCCCTCGGCTCCGACGGACATACACGCGCGCAGGTTGGCGATCTCGCCTTTCCGCTCGAGATGGCGAAGCGCGTCGGCGCCGGGGAGAGCTCGCTGTTCGATCCGTTCGTGCACGGGACCCGCGCCGCTCGGTGATCCGCTACCACGCACGCTGGGTCCTGCCGATCTCGTCGCCGCCCATTCGCGACGGTACGGTCGTGGAGCTCGCAGGGCGAATCGTCTACGTCGGCCCGCGAGAGGACGCCCCGGACGGCGTCGATCGAGATCTCGGTGACTGCGCTCTCCTTCCCGGGCTCGTCAACGCGCACACGCATCTCGAGCTCACTGTCTTTCGCGGACTGCTGGAGGATCTGACGTTCCGCGACTGGATCGTACGCCTGCAGGCGCTCAAAGTCGCCGTGATGACGCCCGAGCGCTATCTCGACTCGGCACGATTCGGAATCGCCGAGGGCGTCCGAGCAGGCATCACGACGTACGCCGACACCTGCGATTCGGGCGCGTCACTCGAGGCGATGCGCGAGCGCGGCGTGCGCGGGATTATGTACCAGGAGGTCTTCTCCCCCACCGCCGAACCGAAGGCCGTGAGCGATGCGGCCGCGCGCCTCGCCGAACAGCTCGCGCGCCACGACCTGTTCGAGACGGAGCTTCAGCACGTCGGCGTCTCGCCGCACGCGCCGTACACCGTCTCCGATCCGCTCTTCGCGCTCGTCGCTCGCTCCGGCAGACGCATCGCGATCCACATCGCCGAGTCGGATGCGGAGCATCGGTTCGTCACCAAGGGCGAGGGTCCGTTCGCCGAGGGGCATCGCGCGCGCGGCTTTTCCGTCGCGCCGCGCGCGACGTCTCCGATCGCGCTCCTCGCGAAGCTGGGCGTGCTCGACGCGCATCCGCTGCTCATCCACTGCGTTCGCGTGAGCGAAGCCGACATCGATGCGATAGCGCAGAGCGGAAGTACCGTCGCCCACTGTCCGATCTCCAACGCGAAGCTCGGCCACGGCATCGCGCCGCTCCTCGAGA
>JBDTXL010000027.1:0-1993 GCA_040006195.1 Gemmatimonadota bacterium
GCCGGATATGCGCGCGACGACCCCGGATGGCGCCGGCACTCCCGCGAAGCCGAGCACTCCGCAGGCGCCTGGGCTGATCAAGGCGTATGCACAGATGATCGAGTCTGCCGAGGATGCGCGACGCGGAAAACACCGGTCGATCTGGTCGAAAATCTTCGGCCGCTAGCCGAAGAATCTTCGGCCGGTCACTGCGCAGCGGATGGTATTGGCGTGCGAAAACGGGAGGCTCACAAGCGGTCTCTTGACAGCATCGCGCGCACTACGGAACTATCTATCATGCGGTTCGCGATACTCGTCCTTCTGCTTGCGGCCGGCTCCCTCGCCGCGCAGACGGATTCACAGGAAAAGCGGTTCGCGAGCGCCGACTCGCTGGCATCCGAGGGCGACTCCGTCGGCGCGCTCCAGATGCTCGACGCGGCCGTGCGCGCGAACGCCAGCGACGGCGAGGCGTGGCATCGCCGCGGCGTGCTCGCGTGGCGCATGTCCGGTGCGGAGAAGCGAACGGGCTTCATGAAGCGCAACGCGAACGAGGCGCTGCTCAATCTCGCCGACTCGTCGCTCAGGCTCGCCACACACTACGCGCCGGGATCGCCGGGCTATCTGGTCGATCTCGGGCGCTTCGATCTCACGTCGAACTCCGCAGCCGTGCGCGGGCGCGCGAAGCCGCTGTTCGAGGAAGCGCTCAAGGTTGCTCGCAAGGGGAAGGACCCCATCGTGCTCTCGCACGCTGCCGACGAGATGGGAATGACGTGGTGGCGAAAGTACGAGGATATGGCGGACCGCAATATCTACAGCACGATCATCAGCAACGTGAAGGACCGCACTTTCACGAAGGACCCGCGCTCGATCGCGTACTTCGTCGACCGACAGACGATTCGCGCAGCGGCGCAGGACTGGTCGGGCGGCCTCGAGTATCTGAAGGCGTACGAGCTCTTCACCGAATCCCTCAAGGCGCAGCCTGGAAATCCGGCGGCGCTCAAGCATGTCTATCGCGCACTCGTCGACAGGCAGCGCTGGGTCGAGCTCCAGCATCTCGCCCGTGTGCGGCTCATCGACGATCACGCCGACGGATGGGCGTGGCTCAGCCTCGGCCTCGGCAGCCACCGGCTCGGCGACGAGCATCAGGCGAGCCTCGCCTTCGACAGCGCCCTTGCATATCTGTCGCCGGGCGAGCGGGCGCGTTTCACCAGTCTCTCGCGCATCGTCACTCCGAAGGACAGCGTCAGTCGCAATCGCCTGCCTTCGTCCGAGCTGGAGAACGATGAGCGCATGTACTGGCTCATGGCCGATCCGCTGTGGGCGACGCAGGAGAACGAGGGGCGAAACGAGTTTCTGAGCCGTGTGGTGTTCGCCGAGCTGCGATTCACGGTCGAGGAATTCGGAATACATGGAGTGGATACGGACCGCGGCGATGTGTACGTCCGTTACGGGCCACCCCCGGCGGTGATTTCCTTTCCGCCCGACGCGCTCAGGCAGGGCGAGCATCGCATTCGCATCCTCTGGTGGTACAGCACGGATGAGACCTTTCTCTTCCGGCAGCTGCCCACGTACGGAGTTGCGACGCTCGATCCCGATGATGCGCGAGAAACGTCGAAGCTGCGCGATACCGTACCCGTCGCGTGGACGAACGCCGGCGCGAAGCCGCTTGCGGACACGATCAACGTGAGTCTCGCGCGCTTCCGTGCAAGGAATGACTCGTCCGACATCTTCTTCGCGGCCGAGTTGCCGGTGAAGCACATGGTGCAGGACGTCGATCTCGCGAGAGGCGCGCTCGATGTGAATCTCGAAGCGTTCACCTGGCGTGCGAAGCCGGTTTACGCCTCGACGCTACACGAGACGATCGACTTCGCGCACCCCGAAGTGCGGCAGATGCAATCGTGGCGATTGCGGCTGCAGGCGGGAACGTTTCTCTATCGAGTAGAAGCACTGCAGCCGGATGCCGGCCGCGGCGCGCGCTCGGCCAGCCGCGTCGAGCTCCTGCCGTCGGGGGGCT
>JBDTXL010000028.1:0-2722 GCA_040006195.1 Gemmatimonadota bacterium
CGCTCGACAAGCTCGTGCGCTCGAATCTCCGCTTCGTCGTCTCCGTCGCCAAGAAGTATCAGAACCAGGGTGTCGCCCTCTCCGATCTCATCAACGAGGGGAACCTCGGGCTCATTCGCGCGGCGCACAAATTCGACGAGACGAAGGGGATCAAGTTCATCTCCTACGCCGTCTGGTGGATTCGCCAGGCGATACTGCAGGCGCTTGCGGAGCAGTCGCGGATCGTTCGCGTGCCGCTCAATCGCGCGGGCACGCTGCATCGCATCGGAAAGCGCGCGAACGCGCTGCTCCAGGAGCTCGGGCGCGAGCCCACGCACGAAGAGATCGCGCTCGAGATGGACATCACCGAAGAAGAGGTCGCGAAGACGATCTCGATCTCGCAGACGCATCTCTCGCTCGATGCGCCCATGACGCCCGGCGAGGACAATCGCCTCCTCGACTACCTCCCGGATACGCTCAACGCCACGCCGGATGAGCAGACGTTCGAGAAAGCGCTCACCGAGGCGATCGAAGAGTCGCTGTCGTCGCTCAAGGAGCGCGAGGCAAAGATCCTGCGCCTCTACTTCGGTCTCGACAGCGAGGAGCCCATGACGCTCGAGCAGATCGGCGCGTTGCTTGGCATCACGCGCGAGCGCGTGCGACAGATCAAGGAAAAGGCGCTCTCACGGCTGCGTCACGTCTCGCGCGCCCGCGCACTCGAGAGCTTCCTGGGCTAGCTTTCGATGGTGGAACGAGCGAGCTCGTCACGCCGCGACGCTCCCGTTTCACGATCTCGCAATGCCGGAAGCACCATGGTTCAGCTCAATCCACAGGACATCGAGCGCCCGTTCGCCGATAAGCCGATGCGCCGAATGATCACGATGGTCGGCCGCGCGCTCCTGCTCAAGTGTCCGAACTGCGGCACGCGCGGGCTCGTGAGGAACTGGTTCAAGCTGGGGGATCGCTGCCCATCCTGCGGGCTTCGCGTCGAGCGCGAAGGGCACGACTACATGGCTGGCTCGGTGATGTTTAACTTGGTGTTAGCCGAGCTGATTTTCGCGTTTACGCTGGTCGCGTATCTGCTCATCGCCTGGCCGAATGTGAACTGGGATGCGCTCGAGATCGCCGCGCCGCTTGGCATGGCCGCCGCGCCCTTCGTGCTCTTTCCGTTCGCGAAGCTTGTGTGGCTGGCGGCGGATACCGCGCTGCGCCCGGCGCATGCGAGTGAGCTCAACCCTGCGGCCGCGACGACCAGGCACACGTCATGATCCGCACGATGATCTCACCACGATTGTCCGTGCACGAAGGCACGAGAGCCGTCGACTAATCGGCAAGCTGCCAGGCGTTGATGCGCTACGGCTCGGTGGCCCGTCGCGGCGCCGAGCCGTACTTTTCGGGGAATGCACCGAGTATCTGCCGGCCTGATGCGGATCGCTGTCGCGGCGGTCGTTGCTACTCCTTTCGCGATCGGCGCGCAGTCGATCGCAGCGACGACGGCCGCGATCACCGCGGCCGATCTGCGTACGAGACTCTATCTCATCGCTGACGACTCGCTGCGCGGGCGACTCGCTGGCACCGCGGGCGATTCCGTCGCGACGGCGTACATCGCATCGGAGCTCGCGCGCTTCGGCCTCGAGCCCGCGGGCGAGAATGGCGGATGGTTCCAGGTGGTGCATTTCAGCGATCGCGGAAAGGAGCCGGCGGTGCCCGCGCGCAACGTGATCGGCGTGCTCCGCGGAAGCGATCCCGTGTTGCGGAACGAGTACGTCGTGGTGAGTGCACACAACGATCACGTTGGTGTGGCGCGCCAGCCAGTGGATCACGATGCGCTCCGCGTCACGAACTTCGCCGCTGCGATGCGGAAGCGCGGAGTGCCGGCCGCCGCGGCGCAGGCGTGGGCGGCGCACGCGCTCGACTCGATTCGCGCACTCCGAGCGCCGCGACAGGATTCGATCTTCAACGGCGCCGACGATGACGGATCGGGCACGGTGTCGCTGCTCGAGATCGCGGAGGCGATGGCGTCGATGCCCAACAAGCCGAAGCGCTCGATATTGTTCATCTCGCACACGGCGGAAGAGGAAGGGCTCTACGGCTCGGGGTGGTTCACCGATCATCCGACCGTGCCGCGCGATTCCCTCGTGGCGGAGCTCGACATGGACATGGTCGGGCGGGGAAGCGCGGTGGATGTGGAGCACGGCGGGCCGACATATCTCGAGCTGATCGGAACGCGCCGGCTGTCGACGGAGCTCGGCGACGTCGCCGAGAGGGTGAACGCACAGGAGCCGATGCCGTTCTCATTCAACTATGCGTTCGACAAGCCAGGCGACAGGGAGCAGTACTATTGTCGTGCCGACCACTACTCGTATGCGCGCTTCGGAATTCCATCGATCAACTTTTCGCGCGGTGATCACCCGGACTATCACGAGGTGACCGACGAGCCGCAGTACATCGACTACGATTCCATGGCGCGCGTTGCAGGGCTCGTGCGCGACCTGGCATTCACGCTTGCGAATCTCGATCATCGCGTGGCGATCGATCACGCGAGGCAGAAGGACCCGCACGCCGCGTGCGTGCAGTAGGCTCCGTTTTCAACTCTCTCCAGAGACTCAGAACATGGCGCAAGCGAGCTCGTTCGACGTGACCACCGGGGTCGACCTGCAGGAGGTCGACAATGCGGTGAACCAGGCGCAGAAGGAGATTACGCAGCGCTACGACTTCAAGGGCTCGCCTGCGAAGATCGAGC
>JBDTXL010000029.1:0-2358 GCA_040006195.1 Gemmatimonadota bacterium
TACCACGGCTCGGCCGCCATCTCCTCCTCCTCCGTGCGCGGCTGCGGCAGCGCGCGGATGTTGCACTCGGTGAGGAGACAGAGCTCGTCGTAGTCGTAGAAGATCACACGTCCGTGGCGGCTGACGCCGAAATTCTTGAGCAGCATGTCGCCCGTGAAAATGTTTGCGGCGGCGAGATCCTTGATCGCCGCACCGTAGTCCAGGATCGCGTCCGCCGCGGCCTCCGGCGTCGCGTCGCGCAGAAAGACGTTGAGCGGCGTGACCCGCCGCTCGGTATAAAGATGGGCGATGATCACCGACTCCCCGTCGACCTTCACGATCGACGGCGCGACCTCGCGGAGGTGCTCGAGCAATGCATCGGGAAAGAGCCGCCGCGGAAAAGCGAGATGCTCGAACTCCTGCGCATCCGCGAGCCGCCCGACGCGGTCGCGCACGAACACGAGATGGTACTTTCCGAGCACGCCCGTGCGCGTGATGCGCTTGGGATGTCCGAACCGATCCTTGATGATCTTGAAGACGACGTTCAGCGAGGGCAGCGTGAAGACGCTCATCACGAGCCCCTCATCGCCTTCGGCGAACTCGAAACGCGCATCCGGACGCGCCATGTGCTCGACGAGACTTCGATAGAGCTCCGTCTTGCCGTGCTTGTTGAAGCCAATGGCGTTGTACAGCTCGTCCACGCGCTTGAGTGGCATGATCGACGCCAGGAACTCCACCACCGCGCGCGGCCGCTCGGCCTCGACGAAGAAGTACGACCAGCTGAATCCGAAGACGATGCTGACCTCGTCGGAGGTCATGAGCACGGCGTCGATCACAATCCCGTCGGAGCCGTGGAGCAGCGGGAGCACGAGCGGAAGCCACTCATCGCCGTTCTTCACACGCGCGATCACGTACGCTCCCTTGTTGCGAAAGAAGATCGGCACGAGCGCCTCGATCTCGCTGTTCGCGAGCGGAAGGCGCGCGGCGCGCATGGCCAGCTCCACACGCGTCGCGGCGAGCTCGACGTGGCGATCGAGATCGTCGTACGGAACGCTCCACGCGAGATCGGCGAGCAGCCGCTCGAGCGCGCGCGCCACACCTGCACCCAGATCGTAGCAACGCGTGATCGGCTGCTCGTCGCCGCGGAGTTCGGGATTCGCCTCGGGGAGCACATACTCCACGTGCGAGTTGACCCCCACCGTCGTGAACACTCGCCGCGTAACAGAGCTGAAGAAAGTCTCGGCGATCTCGCAGTCGTCACGGTCGACGATGAGTGCAGCGTGCAGCCACTTCACCTCTTCCCACGTCGCGACATCGGTCGCGAGCGCACCGAGCTCGAAGCGCACTTCGGCCAGCGCTTGCGCGACATGGAGTCGGTAGAGGGCCAGACGCGCGGCGGCATCATCCTGCGTGCCGAGCCAGTCGCGGCGCTCGAAGCGGTCACGCACACCGCGCGTGATCTCCGCGAAGCGCGCGCGATATGCGTCGAACGCGTCGGCGATCGCCGTCGCTGCCCGCGCGGTGGCCTCGTTGCCCTCCACTGGCCCGCTCAGCAGATTGCGTGCATTGGCACTCATTGAGGCAGGAGTCGAAAAAACATGACCACGTCCACCGCACCCGCATACAAGGATTTGAAGCCACCCACACAGGGTGAAACGATCACGATGCGTGACGGGGTGCTGCAAGTCCCCGCCCAGCCGATCATTCCATTCGTAGAAGGGGACGGCACCGGCCCCGACATCTGGCACGCCTCACAGCTGGTGTTCGATGGCGCGGTGGCAGCCGCCTACGGGACGAGCCGTAAAGTCGAATGGTTCGAAGTTCTCGCCGGAGAAAAGGCGAAGAATACCGTCAATAACTGGCTTCCGGATGACACGATCGCCGCGCTCGACCATCACCTCGTCTCGATCAAGGGACCACTCACGACGCCGGTGGGCGGCGGCTTCCGCTCGCTGAACGTCGCGCTTCGCCAGAAGCTCGATCTCTACGCGTGCGTGCGCCCCGTTCGTTATTTCACAGGTGTACCATCGCCCGTCAAGGCGCCCGAAGATGTGAACATGATCATCTTCCGCGAGAATACGGAAGACATCTACGCGGGGATCGAGTGGAAGGCGCGGTCGCTCGAAGCGATGCAGGTCATTGACTTTCTGCGCGGCGAGATGGGTGTGCAGACGATCCGATTTCCCGACACGAGCGCGATCGGCATCAAGCCGATCTCCGAGGAAGGCAGCAGCCGTCTCATCCGCGCTGCGATCGATTACGCTATCGCGCACTCGCTGCCGAGCGTGACGCTCGTGCACAAGGGCAACATCATGAAATACACGGAGGGCGGCTTTCGCGACTGGGGCTACGAGCTCGCGAAGCGCGAGTACGGCGCGA
>JBDTXL010000030.1:0-1996 GCA_040006195.1 Gemmatimonadota bacterium
AGCGGAATCAGCTGCAACTCACACATTTGATCGAGGATCTCCTGAGCTTCGCGCGGCTCGATGCGGGGAAGCTCGTGGTGAGGCATGAACAGGTGCGCCTTGCGCCGGTACTGGAGGGGGTAACCGCAGCGCTCGCGATCGATCTCGACTCGAAGGGGATCATCTATCGCGCCGAAATCACGGATCCAACGCTTGTTGCCCTAGGTGACGCTGATCGATTGCATCAAGTGTTGGTGAACCTCGTGACGAATGCGCTCAAAGCAACATCCCCTGGCGATCGCATTGACATGACCTGCGTCGGCGTGGGAGATGGCGTCGTGATCCGAGTGCGAGACACTGGAACTGGTATCCCTTCGGAAAAATTGGAAGCGATTTTCACTCCTTTCGTCCAAGTTGGTCGTGCGCTGAACCAGCCGCGCGAGGGCGCGGGGCTAGGGCTTGCAATCTCGCGAGGGCTGGTCGAGGCCATGGGCGGTACGCTCACCGCTGAAAGTATTCTCGGAGAAGAGAGCACCTTCACCGTTCGCCTCGGCACCACGAGCGCCGCTCCGATCGACTCGCGCGCCGGATTGATTCGCAGCGCTGAGCTCGGTGCGTAGTCTGAAATGCCGAGCCAATCTTCGATTTGACCGGCAGCTGACGCAGCCCTGAAGATATGTGTCGGCAGCCGTACCGCCGAGCATCCACTTGGCGCACAGATTGCCCACAGTGTCCAGCAATAGCGCTGCGTCGCAGGATGGAGCGACCACGCCGACTCATCGCTGGCCCTTTCAAAATGGAGAAAACGAAATGGAACCGATGACCGAAAACTCGAAGCCGTCAGGAATGCTGACAGGTACGTTTCGCGATCGCGATAGTGCCGAGCGTGCGTACAACACGCTCACGAGTCGCGGCTATTCCGACAAGGAAGTGAATCTCCTCATGTCGGACGACACTCGAAAGAAGCACTTCTCTCAGGATGTCGCCTCACACACGGAGCTGGAAACCAAGGCACTGAAGGGTGCCGGAACGGGCGCCGCGATCGGAGGAACGGCGGGTGCGGCTGTTGCGGCGATTGCTGCGATTGGCACGAGTCTGCTCATTCCCGGTCTCGGCATCATAGTCGCGGGCCCAATCGCCGCGGCTCTCGCCGGTGCGGGCGCGGGTGGAGCAGCGGGTGGGCTAATCGGCGCGCTCGTCGGGCACGGCATTCCTGAAGACCGCGCCAAGGTCTACGAGACGGACATCAAGAACGGCGGCATCGTCATGGGCGTAACGCCCAAGACTTCCGACGATGCGTCGTACTTCGAGAACGAGTGGAAGAGCAATCGTGCGGAGAATATTTACAGGTAGTCGCACAGAGCCGGATTCCCGGTGGGATGAGGTGGCGCGGCCCGCGCTGATCCACGTGGTCAGCGCGGGTTCGCCAACTCGTTGCGCAGAAGCTCGGCCTATGAAACGCGCGACGCGTCTTGGATGGCCCCTTTCCCGCGCGCACGGCGGTGACTAACGTTCGCGCTCGTGGCCGACATGGCATCGTATTCGTCATCGCGACTAAAAAGTCTCAGCCCGCTACGACACCTAAAACACCCCAACCCTTGTAGAGGGTTTTGATTGCACGGTAAGTAATTCGCACGCCGGTAAGTACGGGACGTAGCGCAGCCCGGTAGCGCACCTGAATGGGGTTCAGGGGGTCGCGGGTTCAAATCCCGCCGTCCCGATTGATTTAAGTCACAAGGGGCATTTGGCTTGCGTGCTTTGGGGTCGCTTTGTACAAGCGGCCTCTTCGCATATATGTGTGAATCGCCCCCGGTTTATTGAAGACTCAGTTAGTTGAGCTCCCCGACGGTCGCCGGTGCTTTTCCGAGCCGATCAAGCTTCGCCTCATATTCCGCTGGGGGCAGATATCCGAGTGGGCGCACCTCAGGACGCGACCGGCGCGGAACGCCGCGCCGTGAGCGCGGGACCCGTCGATCGAATGTTCGCGACTCCGCCCGATAGCCCCGGCCAGTGTGAG
>JBDTXL010000031.1:0-2359 GCA_040006195.1 Gemmatimonadota bacterium
CCGATGCGCGTGATCGAGTCGCGGATGATCCCGCTCTTCGCTGCGAGCTGCGCGGGATACTCCATGTGCTGCAGCTGGCAACCACCACAGCGATCCATCGTATAGTGCGGACAGGGCGGCTCAACCCTGCTCGGCGCCGGGTGCTCGAGGCGCACGAACTCCGCTCGTGCGAACGAGCCGCGCATCGCGATGTCGACCGTGCCGACGTCGCCGGGTGCCGAGCGAGGGACGAACACCACGAAGCCCTCGGCGCGCGCGACGCCGTCGCCGCCAGCGGCGATCGACTCGACGGTTACGGAGACGGAGGCCACTAGCGGCGCCGCAGCCCGTCACGGATGCCTGCGTCGCGCCAGGCGTCGCGGCTGCTCGCACCACGTGCGGTTCCGCCCGCGCCGCCCGCGCCGTTCGATGCCGCGAGCCGCCCCGCGCGCTCGCTCTCGGCGAGAAGCGCGGCGGCGATTGCCACGGCGAT
This sequence comes from Gemmatimonadota bacterium, assembly GCA_040006195.1. Taxonomy (GTDB): domain Bacteria; phylum Gemmatimonadota; class Gemmatimonadetes; order Gemmatimonadales; family Gemmatimonadaceae; genus FEN-1250. The sequence goes on from JBDTXL010000031.1 coordinate 473, forward strand.
CTCGCCGTCGGGGGTCGCGCCGTCAGCGGTGAGCGATGGCAGCCGTCGCTCGAGCCACTGGATGTCGATCGCGCCGCGCTGAAACTCCGCATCATCCATAACGCGCAGATGAAAATCGCGCGACGTCTCGACACCGACGATCGTGAGCTCGAGGAGCGCGCGCCGCATGCGCGCTATCGCCTCGTCGCGCGTCCCCGCCCACACGATGAGCTTTCCGAGCAGCGGATCGTAGTGCAGCCCGATCTCACTCCCCGCGCCGACGCCGCCGTCCCAGCGTACCCCGGGACCGCCCGGAACGCGGAGAAAGGAGATCGTTCCCGTCGACGGAAGAAAGTCGTTCCCCGCATCCTCGCTCGTGATGCGGCACTCGATCGCCCAGCCGCGCGGCTCGGTCATCATCGGCGCGGTCGGCAGCCGCTCGCCGGCCGCGATGCGAAGCTGCCACTGCACGAGATCGAGCCCGCTCACGAGCTCCGTCACAGGATGCTCGACCTGGAGACGCGTGTTCATCTCGAGAAAGTAGAAACTTCCATCGGCGGCGAGGAGAAACTCGCACGTTCCCGCATTCACGTAGCCGGCAGCTTTCGCCATCCGCACTGCTGTGTCGCCCATCTGCCTCCGCAGCTCAGGCGTCACCGCGACGCTCGGCGCCTCCTCGATCATCTTCTGGTGTCGGCGCTGAATCGAGCACTCCCGCTCGCCGAGCGAGTGCATGGTGCCGTGCATGTCGCCCAGCACCTGGATCTCGACGTGGCGCGGTCCGGCAATGTACTTCTCGACATACACTGCGTCGTCGCCGAACGAGGTCATCGCCTCGCGCTTCGCACTCGCGAGCGCGCTCGCGAGCTCCGCGTCGGAGTGGACGATGCGCATCCCCTTCCCCCCGCCGCCGGCCGAGGCCTTGAAGAGCACCGGATAGCCGAGACTCTTCGCTACCGACTCGGCCTCGCTCGCATCGCGAAGCGGCGCCGTGGTGCCGGGCACCACCGGCACGTTGGCCGTCGCGGCGAGCGCGCGCGCCGCGGTCTTGCTGCCGACGGCGGCGATCGCCGATGCTGGCGGTCCGACGAAGACGAGCCCCGCCTCCACGACCTCGCGCGCGAAGTGCTCGCGCTCGGAAAGAAAGCCGTAGCCTGGATGGATGGCCTGCGCGCCCGTGCGCTTCGCCGCCCCGATCAGCTTGTCCGCGCGGAGATAGCTCTCGCGCGATGGCGCCGCCCCGATGTTCACCGCCTCGTCGGCCTCGCGCGCGTGCGGCGCCGACGCATCCGCGTCGCTGTAGACCGCGACCGAGGCGACACCGAGCTCTCTGCATGCACGAACGATGCGAAGCGCGATCTCGCCGCGATTCGCGACGAGGACCTTATTGAACACGCAGCTCGCGTTCGGCGACGGAGAGGATGTCGCCCATCGGCGCTCGCTGGAACTGGGTGCTGCCGACGAAGCTATAGCGCAGGATGCTCGCGCTGTCGATGAGGAACGATGCCGGATGCGCGCTGTTGAACGCGTCTATGCCGAGCGGATGCCAGACTCCGTACGCCTTCACGACTTCGCGATCGCCATCGCACAGGATCGGAAAGCGGTACGGATTGTCGAGCTTCTCGAGTGAGACGCGTACGCGGTACCACGCCTGCGCGAGCACCGCGGCGACGCGGATCCCCGCGCCCTCGAGCGTCGGGAGCGCATCCTCTAGCTCGGTGAGCTGACGCCGGCAGCTCGGGCACCACATCCCCCGATGAAAGACGAGCAGCAGCCCGCGATGTCCTGCGAGCAGCGAGTCGAGGTCGAATGTGCTGTCGGAGATCGCGTCGCGCAGAAGGAATGTCGGAACGCGATCGCCCAGTCGGAGCGTGCTGCTTGGACGCGGCATCAGAGCGGGATGTTCCC
>JBDTXL010000032.1:0-2793 GCA_040006195.1 Gemmatimonadota bacterium
GCATGAGGGAGAGAACGCCCTCCTGCATGCGTGCGCCGCCGGAGGCCGAGATGAGAACGAGGGGATATTTGCGCTCCAGCGAGCGCTGGCCAAGCCGCGCGATCTTAGCGCCGACGACAGAGCCCATGGAACCGCCCATGAAGGCAAAGTCCATCACCCCGAGATTGATCGGCATCCCGCCGAGATTCCCGGAGACGGACATGATCGCGTCGTAGTCGCCGGCGTTCGCGAGCGCCTTCTTCAGGCGCGCAGGATACTCCGGGAACGACAGTGGATCGACCGAGCGGATGTCTACGTCGAGCTCATCGTAGCTGTTGTCGTCGAGCAACAAATTCACGTAATCCACCGCACGAATGCGACGATGAAAGTCGCAGTTCGGGCAGACGTTCAGATTACGGATGAACTTCTCTCTCAGATCCGTGTGCCCGCACGCCTCGCACTTCTCCCAGGCATCGGGCGGTATTTCCAATTTTTCGCGTCGCGGCTGCCGGGGCTTCCGCTCTTTACGAAACCATGCCATGAAAGAAATCTGGCCGATTGGTCAGCTTCGGGCAAGCCGAGCAGTAGCGCGTAAGTCGTGCCTGGGGAATCAGATCGCGAGCTCTCCAACTCGGCCGCCGCGCCCTTCGCTGGAGATCCGCATCATGACGCCGATCGACAGCCAGCACGCGAGCATGAACGATCCGCCGTAGCTGAAAAACGGAAGCGGAATTCCGGTGATCGGCATGAGATTGAGCGTCATGCCGACGTTCACGGACACGTGCACCAGCCAGCTCGCCGCCAGCCCGAACGCTACCAAGCTCCCGAACGAATCGTTCGCGTTCGACGCGGTGCGCACCGCACGCAGAACGAGGAAGAGAAAGAGCGAGAGCGCGACGGTGACGCCGAGCAGCCCGAGCTCCTCGCCGACGACGGCGAAGATGAAGTCGGTGTGCTGCTCGGGGAGAAAGGCGAGTCGCTTCTGAGTGCCGCCCAGGAAGCCCTTTCCGAACCAACCGCCGGAGCCGATCGCGACCTGCGACTGGATGACGTGCCATCCGGAGTTGCGCGGATCGATCGATGGATCGAGAAAAACCTGAAGCCGGTGCCGCTGGTATGGCGCGAGGCGCTCCCAGAGAATCGGCGCGAGCACGCCCATGAAGACGTTGGCGAGCATGAGCGTCACGCCTTCCCACATGTACGGGCGATACCAAAGCACGAGCGCGAGCAGCGCGAGGAACCACGCGCCCCAGAGGCTGGTGTTGAACGCGAGCACGAGGCTCACCGCCGGCGACGCAATGAGTACGAGAAGCGGCAGCGGCACGCCCGACCAGAAGAGCATCGCGAAGAAAATGCCGATGAATACCATGCCGCTGCCCAAGTCGGGCTGCAGCATGATGAGGAGCCACGGGATGCCGACGACGACCGACGGCTTCCAGAGCTCGAGCAGCGATCGTGGCGCCTCGCGACGCGCGCCGAGCTCGCGCGCCAGCATCAGGATCACGGCGACCTTCGCGAGCTCCGCCGGCTGTCCCAGCCGATGTCCCGCGATCACGAGCCAGCTCTTGGAGCTCGCCGCGTCACCTGCACCACCGCCGAACTTGAGCAGGCCGAGGAGCAGCAGACAGGTGACGACATAGACGGGAAGCGCCGCCCACTCGAAGAAACGCACCGACGCGCGGCTCACGGCATAGGCGAGACCGATCGAGAGAATCACCCAGCGGATCTGCGCGGCCCACGCGTGCGTGGCGACAGTCGGGATATCGGTCTGCCCCGCGGAGTACACCATCGCGACGCCGTACCCCGAGAGGAGCAGCGCCACGAGAATGAGCGGATAGTCGGCGACGACGCGGCGCATCAGCCGTCCGTGTTTATGAGAGTAGTCGGCTCCACGTGCAAATACGATTGAATGATCTTGGAGGCAATTCGCGCGGCGCGCGTGCCGTGACCGCCGAACTCCAGCATGACGGCGACGACGATCTTCGGGTCGCCTGCCGGCGCGTAGCCGACGAACCACGCATGGTTGTGAATCGGATCCGTGCTGTTCTGCGCGGTGCCGGTCTTACCTGCGAGTACGACACCCTGAATGCGCGCGCTCCCTGCCGTTCCATTCGAGATTACGCCCGCGAGCGCCGCGCGGAGGCCGTTTAGCTGTTCGGCGGAGAGCTGGAGGATCTGGGTGCGCTCGGGCTTGTCGCGAACGACTTCCGGTCTTGCCGCGCTGCCATCGGTCGCCAGCGCCGTGTAGAAGCGAGCCATGTTGACGATGGTCTGCGCGTTCTCGCCCTGCCCGATGGACAGATTCAGAATGACTGCCTGACTCCAGCCATTCTTGCCGTACTTCTGGTTGTAATAGCTCGTGGCAGGGTTGTACGGAAAGCTGGGCCGAGTCTCATCTGGCAGATCGATCGCGGACTTGTCTCGCGCGCCGAGCTTGATGCCGCCGGCTACGAGCTCCGAAAGTCCAACCTTGAGTCCGAGCTGATAGAAGTACACATCGCACGATTTCTCGATCGCCTCCGCGAGCGTCAGGCTTCCGTGGCCCTTGGGCTCCCAGCACTTGAAATACCGATTGCCGAACTGATAGCCGCCCGTGCACGCGACCGGCATGCGATCGTCGAGCTTGACTAGCCCGCGCTGCAGCGCGATCGTCGCCGTCGCCAGCTTCCACGTGGAGCCGGGTGGGTAGCGAGCCGACGTCACCTTGTTGAACAGCGGCTTGCGTGGATCCGTGAGCAGTGCCTTGTAGATCTCGGGTGGAATTCCGCCGACGAAGGAATTCGGGTTGTAGCTCGGTGCGGAGTACATGGCGAG
>JBDTXL010000033.1:0-3697 GCA_040006195.1 Gemmatimonadota bacterium
CCGACGTCGAGCCCGACGATCTCCTCCGCTACGGGCTCATCCCGGAGCTGGTGGGTCGCCTCCCCGTCACCGTCGCCCTCGAAGCGCTCGATGCGGACTCGCTCGTGCGCATCCTCAAGGAGCCCAAGAACGCGCTCACGAAGCAGTACACGAAGCTCTTCGAGCTCGAAGAGGTGAAGATCACCTTCGACGAAGCAGCGCTCCGCGGCGTCGCCCAGCGCGCGCTCAAGCGCGGCACGGGCGCTCGCGGCCTTCGCGCGATTCTCGAGGAGCTCATGACCGACGTCATGTTCGATCTCCCGAGCCGGGACGACATCACCGAGGTCAAGATCACGGAGTCGTGCGTCCTCAACGGCACGCCTCCTCTGCTCGAGATCTCACCCAAGCGCCAGAAGAAGGAAGCCTGAACAAAATATCTTGAATTCAAGAGAAACCGGGGACGCCGAATCGGCGTCCCCGGTTTTGCATCATCGCGCGCTATCGTCAGCCGGAGATCACTGCACCATGTCGTGGCTCCCGACGCTCGCGATATCGCGCTGCACATCAATGCTCGTCGGATCCAGACGCGGCCATTCGGCTACATCGTCGGGTACGAACGCGCCGGCCATCGACGCCATCCCGCCCTGCCTGAGCGTGTGTCCCGTAGGGTTGTAGTACACGGCGACGATGCGATAGCGATGACCCGCCACGAGCGGCAGCCCCTCTTCGTGGAAGCCGAAAACGCGCTTGCCGAGCGAGATGAGGTGGCCGTCCTGGGTGAGCTTCGTGTGGAGCTCGACGAGCGCCTTCCCGTTGTCCGCATCTTCGAGGCGCACCGAGCGCGCGTAGTCGTGCACGTGGCCGCCGAGCGCGAGGAGTGAGCCGCCGAGCGGCATCGTGAACTCCGAGACCTTCTGCGAGCGGCCGGGCTTGAGATCCCACGCCGAGGTTCCGCCGATCACGCAGTTCGCGTCGGCGAAGAAAGGCATCACGACGATCGGATTCGCCGTTCCCGCGGGAATCCACGGGAGCGTCACGATGACGTACGCGCGCTCGACCGTCCGGCCGCCAGCGTCGTGGAAGGCGGAGTAGAGGCCGAGTGTGTCGCCTCGCGTGAGCGGGACGCCGACGTTGCCGGGAAGCGAGACGCGCGGAGTCTCCTTCCCTGCCGCCATGAGCCGCTCAACCATCGGGTAGAGCAGCTCGCGCCGGCTGTAATTGGCGAGGCCGACGTGGTGCACCATGCCGTGATCGAGCGCCGTTCCCGCCACTGCGTTGCCATCGCAGAGCTGCACGCTGTAGCCGTTCACCCATCCGGTGGCGGGCCATGCGACGCGAAGCACCGGCGTGTCCATCGACATCATATCGTTCGGCTCGTGCGCCATGGGCGCGATGCGGAAGGGGCCAGCGACGATGCGGATCTCCTTTCGCGCGCTGTCCACCTGCACCACGGAGGAGGACGTAGACTCATCGGGCATCGAGATCCCGGTCATCGCGCGCGCGGGCGCCGGAACGCTCGCGGTGAGCGCGGCCCCGCTCGGGCACGGACGAGCACTCGCCTGGGCTGCGACGTGCGTTGATGCGAGAACGAGCAGCAGCGGAACAAGTAGACGCATGCACACCTCATGAGGCGAGATTCACGACCATGTCGTGAAGGCCGATCTGCCCTCGTCCATGACGCACGCATAAGATGCAGCCCCGCGCGGACAATCGTATCCGCCGGTACCGAAAGGGTTCGTTTATGCCTCTGCGGAGCGGCTGGAAGGTATATTGAAAGCATGACGATCACCCTGACGCGAGATGAAGAGAGCTTCGAGCTGGAGGACCGTCTGCCGGTGCTTCCGCTGCGCGACGTCGTGATCTTCCCGTACATGGTGATTCCGCTGCTCGTCGGACGCGCGGCATCGCTCGCGGCCGTCGAGGCTGCTCTCGCCGGCGACCGGTGGATCTTCCTCGTCGCTCAGCGCACCGCCGACACGCAGGATCCTGCCGCGGCCGATCTCTTTCGCGTGGGTGTGGCCGGGCGCGTGCTGCAGGTGGCACGGCTTCCGAATGGCACGACGAAAGTACTCGTCGAGGGTGTCGCGCGCGCGAAGGTGACGCGCTACGCGCCAACCGAGAAGATCCTGCGCGCCGTAGTCACGCCGTTCGCGCTCGACGAACCCGCCGGCGGCGCCGATGAGCGCGCCATGGCGCGCCGCGTCGTCACACTGTTCGAGGAGTACGTCGCGCTGCACCGCAGACTGCCGGCCGAGGTCGTATCGCTCGTACAGGGCACCGAGGCGCGCGAGAAGCAGGCGTTCGCGATAGCCGCGCACATGCTCGTGCGCCTCGATCAGCGGCAGGAATATCTGCAGTCGGCGAATATCGGCGCGCTCTTCGCACAGCTGGCGGACACGCTCACCTCCGAGATCGAGATCCTGCGCCTGGAGCGCAAGATCGAAGGAGAAGTACGCGGCTCGCTCTTCCAGAATCAGCGCGAGTTCTATCTGCAGGAGCAGCTCAAGGCCATCCACCGCGAGCTCGGTCAGGACGAGGGCGATGGCTTCGAGGAGCTCACCGCGGCGGTCGAGAAGAAGCAGCTGCCGCCCGCTGTGCGCGAGCGTGTCGATCGCGAGATGCGGAAGCTCCGACGCACCGCTCCGCTCTCACCCGAAGCGACGGTGGCGCGCAACTACCTCGACTGGATCGTCGCCCTGCCGTGGACCGAGCGGAGCGATGACGTCGTTGATGTCGCGCACGCGCAGGCCGTGCTCGACGAGGATCACTTCGGACTCATTGATGTGAAGGACCGCATCCTCGACTACATCGCTGTGCTCGCGTTGGTCGGTAAGCTCGAGGGCCCCATTCTCTGTCTCGTCGGCGCCCCCGGCGTCGGCAAGACATCGCTCGGCCGCTCGATCGCGCGTGCGCTCGGGCGCACGTTCGTACGGATGTCGCTCGGCGGCGTGCGCGACGAAGCGGAGATCCGCGGTCATCGACGCACGTACATCGGCTCGCTGCCGGGGCGCGTGATCCAGGCGATGCGGCGCGCCGAGGTGGTGAATCCGGTGATCCTGCTCGACGAGGTCGACAAGATGGGGCAGGACTGGCGCGGCGATCCGTCGTCGGCGCTGCTCGAGGTTCTGGATCCGGAGCAGAACACGGCGTTCAACGATCACTACCTCGAGGTCGACTACGATCTCTCGCAGGTGCTCTTCGTGACGACGGCGAACTCGCTCTCGCAGATCCCGGAGCCGCTCCGCGATCGAATGGAGATCATCCGGCTCCCGGGCTACGTCGATCACGAGAAGCACGCGATCGCGCGCCAATTTCTCGTGCCGCGGCAGCTTGCCGCGCATGGCCTCGATCCAAAGCTGGTGACGATCGATGCCGATGTCATTCCAGCGGTGACGCGACTGTACACGCGGGAGGCCGGGGTGCGCGATCTCGAGCGGCGGATCGCGCGAATCGCGCGGAAGCTCGCGCGGCGTGCGGCGGCGGCGAAGCAGGTGACGCCGGAGCCGCAGCACGTTGCGCTCTCCGACCTCAAGGAGCTTCTGGGCGTTCCGCCATACGAGGCCGAGGAGCAGACGCTCGACGACAAGATCGGCGTGGCCACGGGGCTCGCGTACACGTCGGTGGGCGGCGACCTGCTCGAGATCGAGGTGGCCGTCGTGCGCGGACGCGGGCGGCTGCAGCTCACCGGAACGCTCGGCGACGTCCTCAAGGAATCGGC